>JAISOP010000042.1 GCA_031275525.1 Tannerella sp. | reverse complement strand
CCACTGATGAAACACTTCCTTTCGCGCCGGAATGATTTCCGGCGGTTGCAGGGAGATTTCCCGGTAGCGCTTGGCCTCGTAGTCCGAGTTCAAGGTCTGGAGGGCGTTGTCCAGCGCGGCTGCAAATGCTTCGATGGAAGCTGGGGACTTTTCAAACTCAATGAGCCATTGATGCCGGCCTTTCCCCTTGTCCAGCAGAAACAGCGGCGCCGCCGTATAACCGTTCACTTCCGCGCCCGTCTGCCGGCAGGCCATTTGAATCCCTTTCTCCGCATTGTCCACCATCAATTCTTCCCCAAAGGCATTGATATAATGCTGTGTCCGGCCGGATATTACAAACTTGTGCGGGAAGAGCGACGTGAACCGTACCGTATCCCCAATCCGGTAGCGCCACAGTCCCCCGGCTGTCGAAAGGACCAGGGCATAGTTTTCCCCAACCTTTACTTCCTCCAGCGGAAGGGCAACCGGCGATTCCACCCCCGATTCGGTCATGGGAATAAATTCGTAGAAGGTACCGTAGTCAAGCATCAGTAACAGGCTTGCGTCCCCGGGGTCGTCCTGAATACCGAAAAAACCTTCCGAGGCATTGTAGGTTTCCATGTAATGCATGTGGTTGGAAGGAATCAAGGACTCGTACTGCGTCCGGTAGGGTTCAAAACTGATGCCCCCGTGAAAGAAAACTTCCAGGTTCGGCCAGACTTCCGTCAGCGTTTCGCGGCCGGCCTTCTTCAGTACCGCCTTAATGAGGGTCAGCATCCAGGACGGAATGCCGGAAAGATTCCCCACATCCTTGTTCCATGTATGTTCTACGATGGCCTTGATTTTCGATTCCCATTCGTCCATCAGGATAATCCGCTTGGGGGGAATACGCACCAGGTTCACCCACGAAGGGATGTGCTGTATCAGCAAGGCCGACAAATCGCCGCAGTGCGCCTTCCGGTTCAGCGGCGAAAGGCTGTGGCTTCCACCCAGTACCAATCCCTTTTTGGAAAAGAATCGGCTCTCGGGATAATTCCGCAGGTAAAGCCCCACCGTATCGTAACCGCCCCGGTAGTGCGAACTCCGTAAAATTTCCCGCGTCACGGGAATGAACTTGCTTTTGTCGTTTGTCGTGCCGCTGCTCCGGGCATACCATTTCACCGCGGAGGGCCACAGGATGTCTTCTTCCCCGTTAATCATCCGCTGAATCGACGATTTGAGCGTTTCATAGGTTTGCAGCGGTACCCGCCGGGCATACGTCGCATAGTCGCGAATACTCCCGTAGCCGTGCTTTTTACCCCATTCCGTTTTTCCCGCCCGTTTTACTATTCTTTTTAATTGCTCCTGCTGAATATCGGCCGTGCGCGATCCATAGGATTCCACCTCCCGTTGCCGGCTGCGGTAAAAAAAGGATGCGCCTTGTGTGATGATGTGCATATATTTAATTTGGGTACCCTTTGTTGCTTCTGTTCATTGGTTTTGGGATTGAATCCACCGTACGGCTTCTTCGATCAGGGTGTCTTTGTCGCGTGCCATATCTTCAGGGGTCATGTCGATTTTGAGGTCCGGGTCGATGCCGTTTTCCGTATGTTGCCGGTTCACGTCGAGGATGGGTGATGCCGAAAAACGGACAATCCAGCCGTTGGGAAGTTCGGAATTGAAGGGCAGTCCGCTGCCGCCGCCCGTCCGGTCGCCCATGATGGTGACGCGGGGCAGGAGCCGCATCTTGTTTACGAAATCGTTGGTTGCACTGAAACTGTGCCGGTTGGTCAGTACGACGACCGGACGCAGCCACCGCGAACGCTCGGAAGGCGCCAGTTCAATCGGATACGGTTCGGAAAAGTCATTGTGTCCCGGGCCTGTTTTGTGGATGATGTAGCCGGCGATGATTTTTTCTTCCAGGAAACGCGAGGCGATGCGGTCGGAATAGCTCAGCGAGCCGCCGCCATTGTCGCGCACGTCGATAATCAGTCCCCTGCAGTTCGAGAAATGTTTGAATACTTCGTCCAGTCCGCGCTCGGTCACCAGGTTCGAGAAACTCCCGTAATAGATGTATCCCACCTCGGTGTCCGGCAGACGGAGGTATTTCAATCCGCCCGTGATGTTGTACTCGGTTCCCAAATATTTCTTCTGAAGGTCGGCGCTGAAGTTCGGAGGGTAGTTTTCGTACCACGCCCAGTAACGCGCCACGTTGAAGGAGGAGACGAGGTTCGTATGCCCGTCTTTGAGTTCGGCCAGCATTTTCCCTAAAAAATCAAAGAGTTGGTACTGGTTCATCGTGTCCGATACCTGACGGCTGTAGCTGCGGTAGATTTCGTCCCAATCGACTTCCTTGTATTCAAAAAAACAGTAATGCTCGTCCATGATTTTCCAGAGCGCCTCGAAATTCGTCCGCGCATCCGTTGTGTAGATACTTTCCTCCTGACAGCCTGCAAAGGGCAGGCTCGCGGCCAGCAGGAGGGCGGCCACTCCCCTACCCCACCATGCTTTCCTCTTCCGCATAACGTCGTTCGTTTTCATACCTTATAATTAATAATACGCGCTTTTATACATGTGTCTTTTCTTCAGTCCTTGCCCTTTGAATGAGACGAATTCCTTCACCAGGCCAATCATGAAACTGTGGGAAAGATGATGTGTCCGGATGCTGTTAATATCCGTGCTGTAGAGATTGTTCATGTATCCCGTACGGAGGGTGAATTTCCAGACCGGAAGATCGACCGTCAGGTAATTCCGCATCGCCAACTTGTTATGGAGCGAACTGAAACGTACCACGCCTTCCAGATTCCCCAAACCGAATATCTCGTAATACGACTGCCCGTAATCGGGTGCGAAAAGGAGGCCGGCGAAAGAGAGGTCTGCCTGATAGCGCAAGGTGAGCGGATAGTCGCGCACGCAAAAGGTGTAAAGCGCCGCGACCGACAGGTTCAGGTCAATATCCACGTTCAGCGCCGTCGAATTGTTGGCCGCCTGGGTGTTGTATATGAATCCGGCCATGCCGCGCAACGACGGCCCGGCGAGCAGTTTCAGATTCTCTGCCGGATAGAAACGGTAGTGGTAGCCGCAGGAATAGTCGATCATGCCCGATATGGCGCTGATGGTGGCGCCCGGGTTTTGCGTCATGGACAGGTCCACGTGGAGAATTTGCTGTAAGGAGAGATGCGGGTTCAGGAGTTTCATCCGTTCATTCAGGGTACGCAGGCCGACGCCCGTGTAACTGACATTCCCCTCGCCGGGGGGCGATACATAGGAACTGGCCAGGTTGTAGCGGCCAATGCCTATCATCGTTCCTTCATTCACGGAATACGGCACATCGTTTGCGCCGTTCTGCGCCGCCAGCGAGCCTGACAGCCACCCCCATCCCGCGAGAAGTATGATTATTTTCTTCATATTTCATTATCAAACAGATTCATTTGTCCGGAATCCGTGTATCCGCCGCCGTCCTCTTCCGCCGTTTCCGCTGCATCTTCCGCGGGGCTTTCCGGCAGGGAACGCAAGGGTTCCAGTTCGTTGACGGTTGCCACTTCGCAGGTTGTCATCCGTTTTCCTTTCGCCTTAAAACTCTTTATGCCGATAAATGTTTCGGCGTCGATGACCAGCGATGTGCGAAAACGGTCATTTCCTCCGAAGACCACTTCGATGCGCGGATACGCTTCATCCGTCAGTAAATAGAGCACATTTCCGGACGAATCGCCCAAAAAATTCTGCTTTTTGTGGTTCGCTTCCAGCGGAAAACGTTTCAGATAGGGATACTTCTGTTCGGCGTCGTAGAGGGCGGCGGTCCAGATTTTCCGGCTGTCGAACCGTTCGATGACCAGGATCGAATCCTCGTAATGGTTGCTCAGGTCGAAACCGGTGGTATAGAAATCGCCGTTTTTGAGGATGACCAGGATTTGGTCGTCGCTCTGGAATTCGCCGAGTTCCTCGCCCCGCCCGTCGTAGTTGAGCCGCATCACGTCGCGGTCGAACCAGACCATGCGTCCGCCCAGCGTGGAAGTGCCTTTCTGTTTGAGCGTCACCTTGTGTATTTCGGCCTTGGTGAGAATATTTCCCATCGAGGCGCGTCCCTTAATCAGTATCTCGCTGAAGTCCTTTTCAAAGGCCAGGGTCTTTTGGCGCAACTTGGGCTTGAGGATGACCTTCACGGTCTCGGCCTCGCCGTTGGAATTGGCGCTGAAATAGAGGATGCGCGAGCCTTCGGTTCCCCGGGTGACGTTGTATTCCTTGTCGCGCGTGACGCCCGTGACGGCAAAACGCTTGATGTAGTTGCTGCCGCTCCGCCCGTCGCGGTAGATGACGTTGTAGATCGTGCGGTTGTCGTTGCGCTTGAAGACATGGACGTAGATCACGTTTTTCCCGACAAAGACCTTTTCGCTTACGCGGATGATTTTGTAGGCGCCGTCGCGGAAGAAGAGAATCAGGTCGTCGATGTCGGAACAGTTGCAGATGAACTCGTCTTTCTTGAGTGAGGTGCCGATGAAGCCTTCTTCGCGGTTGATGTACAGTTTCTCGTTGGCCTCGACCACGGTGGTGGCTTCGATCATATCGAAACTGCGGATTTCCGTGCGGCGCGGATAGGCGGCTCCGTATTTTTCCTTCAGCATGGCAAACCAGGCGACGGTGTAGTTGACGATGTCGGCCAGCTGGCTTTTGGTCAGGGCGATGTCCTGCTTGAACTGGGCGATGGCTTCATCGCTTTTGTCGGCGTTGAACCGCAGGATGCGCCCCATTTTGATGTCCATCAGGCGGAGGATGTCGTCGCGCGTGACTTCGCGGATCAGCTGTGGTGCAAAGGGCTGGAGGCGAAGTTCGATATGAACGGCGGCTTCGTCCATGTTGTGGGCGTTTTCAAATTCGCGGTCCTTGTAGATACGTTCCTCGATGAAAATACGTTCGAGCGAGGCGTAAAACAAGGCCTCCTCCAGCTCGGATTGTTTGATTTCAAGTTCCGTGCGCAGCAGGCTCAGCGTCCGGTCAACGGAATGGCGGAGGACGGCGCTTACGTTCAGGAAATAGGGCTTGTGGTCTTCTATGACACAGCAATTGGGGGAGATACTGATTTCGCAGTCCGAAAAGGCGTAGAGCGCGTCGATGGTCTTGTCGGACGAGACGCCCGGCGCCAAATGGATCAGGATTTCCGCATCCCTGGCGGTGTTATCGTCGATTTTCCGAATCTTGATTTTCCCCTTGTCATTGGCTTTCAGGATGGAATCAATCAGCGTGGAAGTTGTCCGGCCATAGGGCAGTTCGTTGATGACCAGCGTCCGGTTGTCCAGCTTGCCGATTTTGGCACGCACCTTCACTGCCCCGCCGCGTTCGCCGCCGTTGTAGCGCGAGACGTCGATATAGCCGCCCGTTTGGAAGTCGGGATAGAGCGTGAACGGCTCGCCTTTCAAACAGGCGATGGCGGCATCAATCAGTTCGTTGAAGTTGTGGGGCAGGATTTTGGACGAGAGTCCTACCGCAATGCCTTCCACCCCCTGCGCCAGCAGGAGCGGGAACTTGACGGGCAGGCAAACCGGCTCCTGGTTGCGTCCGTCGTAAGAAAGTTTCCACTGCGTTGTTTTGGGATTGAAGAGCGTTTCGAGGGCAAATTTCGACAGCCTTGCCTCGATGTAACGGGGCGCCGCCGCCACGTCGCCCGTCAGGATATTGCCCCAGTTGCCCTGGCAGTCGATCAGCAGGTCCTTTTGTCCCAACTGCACCAGCGCATCGCCGATGGAGGCGTCGCCATGCGGATGAAACTGCATCGTATGTCCGATGATATTGGCCACTTTGTTGTATCGTCCGTCGTCGAGCCGTTTCATGGAATGGAGGATGCGGCGCTGCACCGGCTTCAGTCCGTCGTTAATGTGCGGCACGGCGCGTTCGAGGATGACGTAGGAGGCATAGTCCAGGAACCAACTCTGGTACATCCCGGGCAGGTGATGTATCGCATCGGCGCCGCCCACCGGCACCCTGTAACCGGAATGCGGCAACGGCGTTCCCTCACTCTCTCCCTCTTCCGATTCCATATCCTGCCCGTCCTGCCAAATAGCTTCGCTTTCTTCCTCTTCTTTAATCTCTTCCGGTGTCATATCCTAATGTTTCTATTTGCTCCTTGCGGCGCAAAAGTACGAAAAAAATTCATTCCCTTTCCCCCCCCCCCCGCCCACCTCCGGCAAGAAGATTCAAAGGTTCAAAGGTTCGAAAGTTCAAAGATTCACCTATCTTTGTCCCCCTGTGATCAAAACGGAATATGATTATCAACCATTATAATGAATAGCTTATGTTTACGAAGAAGTTTTTTTACCCGTGGAGGAAGAGCCTGTTAATGGCAGTGGTTACGCTGTCGGTTTATCCTGCCTGTGCACAAATCCCATCGCCCCGCAGGGCCGACCGGCTGTACCTGACCGACCCGCAGGCGTTCACTTTTATCCTGCTGGGCGACCCGCAGGGATATACAAAATACGATGTGAACCAGCCGATTTTTGATTTATGTACGGCGTGGATAGCGGACAACATCGACCACCTGCGCGTCAAGGGCGTGCTATGTACGGGCGATTTGGTGGAGCAGAACGAGAACATCGTGCCCCAGCGGAGTACGAACCAGACCAGCCGGGAAATGTGGGAAGCCGCCTCACGCGCCCTGGCGCGCTTAGACAACAAGGTGCCCTACATCGTTTCGTGCGGCAATCACGACTACGGCTACCTGAGTTCGGAAAACAGCCTGACGCACTTCCCCGACTATTTCCCCATCGAACGCAATGCCACCTGGAAAGGCGTATGTGTGGACGCCATTCCCAACCGCAACGGTATCCCGTCGATGGAAAATGCCGCTTTTGAGTTCAAGGATACGCACTGGGGCGGCATACTGGTCATTACGTCCGAGTTTTACCCGCGCGACCAAGTGCTGGAGTGGGCCAAAAAACTGGCGGCCGGCGACACCTACAAACATCACACGGTGATTTTCATGACGCACGGGTACATGGAAACGCAAAACCACGGCGCCAAACGGATTGACTCCCATCCCTACGGTTTGGAACCCGGCAACAACGGCGTACAGATTTGGGAAAAACTGCTCCAGCCCTCGGAGAACATCCGGCTGTTGATTTGCGGTCACGAAGCAACAGACAACAACGTCTTTGCCGAGAATGTGGCCTACCGTATAGACAAAAACCGTTCCGGCAAAAACGTACACCAGATGATGTTCAACGTCCAGACGCTGGGCGGCGGCTGGGAAGGCAACGGTGGCGACGGCTGGCTGCGTATCCTGGAGTTCATGCCCGACGGCAAAACCCTCAAGGTGCGCACCTACTCGCCGCTCTTCGGCATCTCGCCCACCACCCGGCACCTGGCGCACCGCACTGACCCATACGACCAATTCGATATCGTGATCGAATAGCTTTAAATAAAAGGAACCTCCAAAAACCCCTCCCCGGCCCTCCCCACAAGGGAAGGGAGATGGCCCTTCTCGGTTTCCATCCCCCATCCCATCTTTATCCCCCTGTATGAAAACCTTTTTCTATTCTCCTTGCGGAGAGGGGCCGGGATTTCCCCTTACGTAGCCTGTCGAGAAAGGCCACCTCTCTCCCCTGCCGTTTTTTCAGGGGGAAGCGATGTGGAAGGTCGTCGTTTTCAGGCCGGCATACCGGCCGGCGCCTTTGATGAAAAGTGTCGCCGTGCCGGGAGTCTTATTGTGGAGGTAGGCGACGGTATAGTCCACGCTGAAATCGAGTTCGACGACCGTTTCTTTGCCGTTCTTGCCGACCTTCCGGAGACTGAGTTCCGGAATCGGGTGCACCGTCTTGCC
>JAISOP010000115.1 GCA_031275525.1 Tannerella sp. | reverse complement strand
CCGGGAACTGCGCGGGAAATATTTACTGTATCCGGATTACGAAACATGGGACGGCAAACGGTGAAGGCGAACGTTCGGACGGGGAGCCGGGCGGTTTTCGGGCGCCTGCCGCTCGTCTGCGGACTGCTGGTTGCGGCCGGGTGGGTCTGTTCGTGTAAGCCCGGGAATGCCGGCGCCGATGGAAGTACGCCGGCGCCGGTCGAAAGCGATACCGCGAAGTATCTTTACGACATTCGCACGGATTCGCTGGACGTTGCCGGGTACCGAGTCCGCAGGGGCGACAACCTGTCGCTGATCCTTTCCGGACTGAAACTTTCCGGCGGAAGCGGGGCCGTCCTTCGGGCGACGGACTCCCTGCTTGATCCCGGAAAATTGTACGAAGGCCTGACGTATCAGGTGCTGAGCACGCGCGACAGCGTTCCGCAGGTCCGGCACCTGGTCTTTGCCCGTTCGCGGACGGAGCACGTCGTGGTTGACCTGACGGGCGATTCCGTCCGGGCACGCCTCTACAGGAAGGAAATCCGCGAGCAGCAGCGCTGTGTGGAAGCCTCCGTTCGCACGTCGCTCTGGCGGGCGATGGAGGCGCGGGGCATCGACCCCATGCTGGCGATCTACCTGTCGGATATTTTTGCCTGGCAGATTGATTTTTTCGAGCTTCAGCCGGCGGATTCCTTCCGCGTGCTTTACACGGAATCCTTTATTGACGATACTGTTTCGTTGAAACTGTCGGTTGACGCCGCCCTGTTCATACACCAGGGACGTACGTACACGGCCATCCCCTTTGCGCAGGACAGCCTGCCGGAGTTTTTCGACGCCGAGGGGCAAAGCCTCCGGAGAGCCTTCCTGAAGGCGCCGCTGGACTTCTTCCGCATCACGTCGCGCTTCAGCAACAGCCGCTTCCATCCGGTGCTGAAGTATTACCGGGCGCATCACGGCGTAGATTATGCGGCGCCGGCCGGGACGCCCGTCCGCGCCGTGGGCGACGGCACGGTCACGGCCCGGGGCTTCCAGGAAGGCGGCGGCGGGAATTATGTGAAGATACGGCACAACGCCGTCTATGCCACGGCCTACATGCACCTGCAGGGATTTGCCCGGGGACTGAGCGTCGGGCGGCACGTCCGGCAGGGCGAGGTGATCGGTTACGTAGGTTCCACCGGTCTTTCTACCGGGCCGCACCTCGACTTCCGGGTCTATAAAAACGGCACGCCCGTTAACCCGCTGGCGATGGAATCCCCGTCGGCCTGTCCCGTCCGACCGGAACTGAGGGACAGTTTCGAGCGGGCCAAACGGCAATTCATTCAAAAATTAGGCGGCCCGGCATGTGGCGACTCCATACCGTCACTTCCGGACGACGACCGCCGCCTGCCCTTCGGGAATACAAATGAGGATGATACAGGAACGAACGGGTAAAAATCCGGCTCTCCTGATACTGTGCCTGGCGTCCTTTGCGGTGCCGTTTATGGGTTCGGCCGTCAATCTGTCGCTGCCGCAGATAGGGCGTACGTTTGCTATGGGCGCGGTGTCGCAGAGCTGGATTGCCACGGCTTATCTTATTTCCGCAGCCGTTTTCCAGGTACCCTTTGCGCGTCTGGCCGATTTGGTGGGACGCAGGAAATTCTTTATCCTGGGACTTGCCCTGTTCGGCGTATCCACGTTTTTATGCGGCCTCTCGTCGTCGGGAGCGATGTTGATCGTGCTGAGGGCCTTGTCGGGCGCCGGCAGCGCTATGTTGTTCGGGACGAGTATGGCGATTCTGGTGTCGATCTTTCCGCCCGAACACCGGGGCAAAGCCATCGGAATCAATACCTCCGCCGTGTATCTTGCGCTGGCCTCAGGCCCGTTTGCCGGCGGACTGCTGACTCAACATGCCGGCTGGCAGAGTCTTTTTTTCGTCACGGGGGCGGCGGGGATGGCCGTGGCGATCTGCGCGGCGGTCATCCTCAAACAGGAGTGGACGGAGGCGAAGGGCGAACGGTTCGACCGTACCGGCTCGCTCATCTATGCCGCGGGACTGTTCGGACTGATATTCGGCTTCGCGGAGTTGCCCGCCGTCCGGGGATTCGCTTTCATCGCGACGGGCATTGCCTGTTTCGTCCTCTTTGTCGTGCACGGCTTGAAGGATAGCCAACCGGTCTTCGATGTCCGGATTTTTTCGGGAAACAGGGTGTTCGGCCTCTCGTGCCTGTCGGCGCTCATCAATTACGCCTGTACCTCGGCCGTGGCCTTTATGCTGAGCCTGTATTTGCAGTATATCCACGGATTTGCACCGAAAGACGCCGGCCTGGTACTGATTGTGCAAGCCTGTGTGCAGTGCGCGGTTTCGTTCTACGCCGGTCGCCTGTCCGACCGGCTGAATCCGGCCATGCTTGCAACGTCCGGAATGGGAATCATTGCCGTCGGTTTGACGGGGCTGGTCTTTGTTTCGCCCCAAACGCCGATCGCCGTCATCGTCGTGCTGCTGTTTTTGCTGGGATTCGGCTTCGGGCTGTTTTCGTCGCCCAATTCAAACGTGATCATGAGTTCCGTCGATAAAAAATACTACGGACAGGCCTCGGCAACCATGGGAACCATGCGCCTCACCGGACAGGCCTTCAGCATGGGTATTGCCGCCATGGCGCTCTCGCTGTCGGTAGGAAACAGGGCGATCACCCCCGAAACCCATGCCGCTTTCATGCAGGGTTTTCACATCACATTCGCCATCTTCGCCGTACTCTGCGTCGCCGGCGCTTACACCTCTTCGTTTCGCGTCGGGAAAAAAAACCGGTTTTAACGGACAACCGTACGGAATTAGCCTCATGTTACGCAGGACTGTCATTTTTTTACCTCTCGCAACTTGCAAGAGACTTTCCAACGCGTCGGATTTCATTTTGAACGTTTCAAAAGACTTTCCGGCACGCAGGATTTCATTTCAAATGTTTCAAGAGACTTTCCGACACGTCGGATTTTATTTCAGGGAACCTCTAATCCCCCCAATGCTTCGCTCCGCTCCGCAGAAAAAAAAGAACTTGTCCGCGAATATCCGCGAATCATTTATTCGCGTTCATTCGCGTGCATTCGCGGACAGTTTTTTTTCTCTCTCTGCGGAGCGGAGCGAAGCATTGGGAGTTTTTAGAGGGTCCCAAAGGAATAAATTTCCGTCAGATGTCAAAGAATATCGGCGGGGGTGTATGATCGGTCGTATGATAGGCAATCAGTCCTTCCATCGGCGCAAGGATGATCGAACCGATCTTCACGCCCGTATCGGTGGCAGCTTCCTCCAGGATGCTTCTGAAATGGTAGGCAACGGAACCGACAAAATGCGCCCGGAAGTTCAGGTAGTCATATTTCATGATGTTTCGCCGCAGGAAAGATTTGAAGCGGTTCAATACCAGCATGTGTATCCGCGGGTCTTCGATATGTGCCGACAGGAAGGGGGCAAAACTCGCCAGAAAACGATTGGGTAACGGCCGCCGATAGACGCGTTCCATGATCTCGGACAGCGTCAGGCCGAATTGCCGGAGAAAAGTTTCTTTCAGTTCGGGAGTGATCATGTCTTTCAGCAGGTCTTTGACAAGTTGTTTTCCTAAATCCGCTCCGCTGCCTTCGTCTCCTAAAATGTAGCCCAGCGGCGAAACCGTCTGCACAATCTGTTCGCCATCATAAAAACAGGAATTGGAACCCGTCCCCATGATACAGGCGATGCCGGCTTCCGTACCACAGGAACTGCGGGCGGCGGCCAGCAAATCGGTATTCACTTCCACATGCTCCACATGGAAATGCCGCATGATCACCCTGCGCATGATTTCCACTTTCTCGAACACGCAGCCTGCGCCGTAGAAGTATATCGCATCTGTTTTCAGCGGATCGACCAAGTCCAAAAGATGTGCAGAGATTTCCCTCCCCATTTCTTCCTCCGATTGAAAAAACGGGTTAAAACCTCTTGTTTGAACAGACTGAACTATGTCTTCTTCATTCACTACACACCAATCTGCCTTTGTCGATCCACTATCTGCGATCAATATCATCTTTTGGCCATTTTCGAAGCATCGCGATTACACAATAAATTCGTTGGCAAAGGTAGTGTTTTTATTCTGAAAAAACTGCAATCATCGCGTAAAAAGAAAGTGGAATAAAGTGATTGAACGATACTGCACGCAGTATAATTAGAAAATCCGCCGTTTAGAAGCTGTCCGGAAATAAACCCTACCCATTCACGGGAAATATTTCGGGCTGGAGGAATGCGAAAAACAGCCCCGTCAATGGATGGTTTATTTCCGGACAGCGCCTAAGGTGTTCCGGCATGTTGGAATACATGCGTAACCGGTCTGTTGATCAGGAACGATGGATTGACCCGGAAATAGACGCCGAAGGAATAGTTGCTCTTGGCTCCTACACGGGAGATTCCAGACGCAGGATCATTCAGACGAGCGGCAAACCGCTGGTAGAGGTCGAAATCAATCCCCAGCGCATATCCGGCTGCAAAGGAACGGGTGTAGGACACGCTCAGGGTCACCATTTCGGGATGATCAAAATACGCATTCTCTATGGACAGGGAGGGCGCCCCGAAGAGCGTATTTCCCAGCAACGAGATGAAACGGTCAGCTCTCCAGTAGGCCGACTTGATTTGGAAGTCGGCAATGCCGGCGGAAAGCGCCGTATAAATCCCGTAGCCGCTTTTCAGCAGCCATTGGTCGCCGGCATGTTGATAATAACTGACTGCGTCCCATTCCAGCGAAATCCGCCTGAGCAGACCCCGGCGCAGATTCCAGTCCAGTCCGGCTCCGGCTGCACCGTTCAGTACCGTTTGCACAGGCAGGTTCGTCACATCAATCTGCCCACCCTGATGCTGTGCCAGCGCCTGAAGCGGGAAATACACGTGAAACGGCGATTCCGGCCGGTTGGCGTTCATGCGGACGGACAAGCCGTAGTTGAAAGCTTCCTGTTTGACGTCCGAGCGGTAAATGAACTCTTTCCAGTCCACCCACGTGTCCAGTTCCATCCAGGGGAGCCTGTAGAGCAGTTGCAGGCCGCTTTCCGGGTCGGCCGTCAGGTTCAATTCCGGATTATACAGCGGTTCTATCAGGCGGTGGTTCGCGCCGCCGTAGATGTTGCCCAAAATGAGTTGCACCCGGCTGGAAAACGCTACCTGTGCCCGCAGGTAAGGCAAAACATGCACGGCATGGCTCGCTGCTTCGCCTTCCATCTGCGGCAATTGACTGTAGGCATACGACGGATAGCGGTTCGTCCCCCAGAACCAGAGTGAATGTACACCGGCTTCAATCTTGATGTTTTTTGCCGGATAATACGTGACTTTCGGCTGTAGCCGGAAACCCGGCAACGTGTAACCGGGCGTCATCACCGTTGCCCATTCGTTGTTTCTGAAAAAATTAAGATTGTCTATGGTCACATACAGATTGCCTTTCCAAAGCGAATCAATCCGGTCTGCGGATTGATATACCTGTTCCGAAAACTGGGCGCAAAGACGGATACAGCCTGCAACTGCCAGCCATGCGGTCAGGAACCATCGTTCATATCTTCTTTTCATACTTTTCATATTGCTTATCGTCGTAACGTTTTAAATTAAAATCGTAGAGCGGACACTCTTTCCATGAAAAAAAACTCGCGGACAAGTCAAATGGCAATAACCATCCGGAGGCGTCATCCATCCGAATGGAATGGGCGCTAATAAATTTCCACGGTCGAAATCAGCGGGCAGGCTTTAGCATCCGTGATGCGGAGGCGCAGTTTAGACGCGGTGACGCCGCCGAGCGGGAGAATCCGCCTGGGGCCGATGGTCGTACCCGTGGCGACAGGTTCCCAGGCCTTGTCTTTCCATACCTCGACCTCGAACTGCTTCACCCGCTGTCCCAGCCGGATATATTCCCGGAGGGAAATGTAATGAAGCGTCCGGGGAGTTCCCAGGTCCATTTCCACGCAGCCCGAAGTCACGCCGTCGTCCGTCGCCCAGTAGGTTTCCGGGTTACCGTCGGTCACGCAGGCGGCTGCATACGTCCCGGATTGGCCGCGCCAGGTATCTGCCGTGGCCTTGGCGCCGGCAGCCAGGTTGTTGGAGAAGGCGGCGTCCAGCAGTTTTTTCCATCCCTGCAAGGCTTTGACGTCGTTTTCATGAATCAGTCCGCGGCGGTCGGGAGGCAGGTTGAGCAAGAGGTTGGCGCCTCGTCCGACGGATTCGAGATAGATTTGAAAGAGGTTTTCGGGCGTACGCACCTTGTCGTCTTCCGTTTCATGATAGAACCATCCCGGACGAATGGAGACATCGACTTCGGCAGGCAACCACGAGGCGCCGTCTTCCGACCCGGCGTTCAACAGGGCATTGATGTCCGGCTTACCGGGATAGAGCGTATCGACGGAGAGCGTGCACCAGTTGGTTTGGCCGGCAAACCCGCGCTCGTTGCCGCACCAGCGGACGTCCGGACCGGCATCGCTGAACATGACTGCGCGGGGCGCCAAACGGCGAACCAGCGCGTGGGTATTCGGCCAGTCGTAAT
>JAISOP010000298.1 GCA_031275525.1 Tannerella sp. | reverse complement strand
AGCAGATTGATATTCGTTTCCGTGATGCCCGCCGATTCGTCGAAGGCATATTCCCTGTACCAGACATTGGCGCGGTCATAGACATTGAACAGCGAAACGCTGATGCTCGATTTGATTTTCTTTATGAACGACAAGTCGTATTTGGCCAGCAAATCCAGGCGGTGATAAGCGGGATAGCGGGCGTTGTTTTTTTGATCGACTACGATGAAATTCATCTCGCCGCCATTGGGCGTGTTGAGTTTGTATCCGCCCACGGGTTCGGTAAAAGGTTTGCCGGTGGCGTAGATCCAGGTAGCCGAAAGCGTAAAATCCCGGCGGGGCTTGTAGGTCCACACGGTTTTGAACTCGTGGGTCACGTCCTGGTTGGCGGCGAAATATCCGTCGCCGTAAACGGGAAACCGGTAGCGCGTTTCGCCCAGCGTGTAACCCACCCAGCCGGTCAGCCGGCCGTATTTTTTCTGAAAAAGGAAATCAATGCCGCGCGAATAGCCTTCGCCGTTGTAGAAAAATTCCTGGTAGCCGCTATGGTCGATGAGGGACGGCGCAAAGCGGAGGGTATATTCGCTCAGGTCGTACAGTTTTTTATAATAAGCTTCCACGTCAAAGAGGAAGTCTTTTGTTTCGTAGCTTCCCCCGGCCACCAGGTGGACGGCGCTGCTGACGGGTATTCCCCTGTCGTCGGACAGAAGCCAGATGTCGCGGCTTCCGGCGGAAATATCCTCGCGCACGATACGATTGACAAACTGCTTGTAATATCCGGTAGAGGCTTTCAGGTTCAGCCGGCTGCCGATTTTATAAAACGCCTGCATACGCGGTTCGGGATACAGGCGGGAGGTGACGTCGTAGAACGAAAGCCGGATGCCGGGCAGCACACTCAACCTTTCACCCACCGTCCATTTGTCCTGGAGGTAGGTCGAAAGCAGGTTCCCACTGTTTTGCATATCCAGGATGTTTACCGTATCGCCCTGTGCATAGCGGTAATCCACACGGTAGTGGGAATAAGCCAGGCCAAATTCCAGTTTATTTTTCCCGCCGATTTTATATTCGTTGTCGAATTTGAGGGAATAGTCCCACAGGTTGTTGTGCTCGCCGGTGTTTTGGTCGAACATCACGGCGATATTGTTGGTGGTACCGTTACTGCTCGAACTGGTCGTGCTGTTTTGGCGGTCGCGCAGGCTGTAGTATTTTGAGAAGGAAACGAGCAGGTTGGAATAAAACCGGTTATTCCAGTTGCGCGACCCTTTCAGGCTGCTGCCCACGTTGCCCCAGTTGGTTTTATCGGTAATGTTCCCGCTCATGTAGGAGCTGCCGAAACTCTCGCGGGAGTTGTCGAGCACGTCTTCGCCGTTGAAAAAGCTGAGCGAAACAATGTCGCGCCGCGTCGGGTTGTAAGTCAGTTTGGCGTTGAGGTCATAGAAGTAAGATGCGGGTTTCTGCTGGTTGCGCTGGTTAAAGCGTCCGCCGCCCATCCCTCCGCCCATCCCGCCACCGGTCCCGGTTTGCTGGTTTTCGGAATACACATCGGTAAATTTGTCGTACATAAAACTCTGGAACGAACGCCGCCCGGCCACGAAAAACGAGCCTTTCTCATCCTTGAACGGCATTTCCATGAAGGCATTGAAACCGAGGAACCCGATGTCTCCTCCGGCATTGAACGACTTGTCGTTGCCCGTTTTGCCGACGATTTCCATGACGCTCGACAGCCGTCCGCCGTATTTGGCGTCGAAACCGCCCTTGTGCAGTTGCACATCTTTGACGGCATTGGTGTTGAAGGCGCTGAACACGCCCATCAGGTGTTCCTGGTGATAGATCGTAAAATCGTCGTAGAGCACCAGGTTCTGGTCCGGCGTCCCGCCGCGCACATACATTCCTGCCGACGACTCGTTGGCCGCCGAAATGCCGGGCATCAGTTGGAAAGAGCGGAACAAATCCTTCTCGCCCAGCGCAGGCAGGTCGGCGATTTTAGCGGCGGTAGTCTGGATGATCCCGATGGACATGGCGGGGATTTTCAGCACATCTTCACGCTCATGGACAATCACCACTTCGTCGAGCACGTTGATGGCGGGCTGCAATTCAACAAGCAAGTGGTCGGTTTTCACCTCGGGCGAGAGGTAGAAATATTGCGTCTCGTAGCCCAGGTAGCGGAACACCAGCGCCACGGTATCCGAAGGCACATTGTAGAGCGTAAAGTATCCGTCGGTATTGGTGGCCGCGGCGACGGTGGGAAGGCCCTCGACCTGGACGGTGGCAAAGGGCAGGAACTCGCCGTTGGTCTGGTCCTTGATGCGTCCCGTGACGGTCAGGTTGCGCCGCGAGACCTGGCCCGTGTAATGCTTGTTTTCCATTCCCGTACGGTTGCGCGGCATGTTTTTGGTGGGCACAATGCAGTAATATCCCATGCCGTCCACATAATACGACAACCCTTTCAGGCCATCGAAGAGCATCCTGAAAGCGTCCCTCACACGCTCCGACTGAAAGTCGTGCCTACACTTGTAGTCCGCCACCTGCGCCGAATCGTACTTAAGCTTCATCCCGTATTTGGTCTCAAAATCATGCAATACATGAAGCAAAGGTTCCTTGAAATAAAATTCGTTCACATAATATTTCACCTCAACGCTGTCGCGGACTTGCGCCCTCAGACTGCCTGTCACGGAAAAACAGGCCATCAGGTTCAAAAAAACAATCATTCCCCTCATCTGCGATCTATAAAACATTTTTCAACAAAGATACCGGCCTGTCATGCAGCGGGAACAGACAAGGGGCAAACAACCGCATTTACCGGACTTCCGGTACGCCGCGCCTGATCCTGTCCGGTTTCACCTCTCAAATCCCGTGTGTTTATCATCCCCCGAAGAGGCGGACAGGACGTAGGACCGAAGGTTTCACAACAGGAGCGTCTCCCCGTCGGGGAAATGCAAAAAACACGCGAGATAGGAATTTCCGGAAGCCGGAAATAGAAAAAGCGTGCGGTATGACGGTTTCCCCGACGGGAAAATGAAAAAAGCGTACGGGATAGAACTCTCCACTTCGTGGAAATGAAAAAAGCGTACGGGATAGAACTCTCCACTTCGTGGAAATGAAAAAAGCGTACGGGATAGAACTCTCCACTTC
>JAISOP010000203.1 GCA_031275525.1 Tannerella sp. | reverse complement strand
TGAACCTGCTCAAAAATGAGAAAACAACAAAAGTCGGTGTTAGGGGGAAACGATTAAAAGCCGGATGGGATAACCTATATCTTATTAAACTCCTAAAAAATTAGATGCGTCAGCCCTGCTTTTGAGGCGGCCGAGTTGGACGATTTCCAAACGGAAATCTTCATTTTACCTTCGTGTAATCATTATTCCGATTATTTCCATATTCAGGAACAGATGCTGGTGAAGTTCGGGACGCCGATTTCGCTTCAGCCCTATTATGCCCTCTACCGGACGCGGCCGCGTACCGTCCAGCGCGAAGTAAATGCATTGGTGCGGAAGCAAATCGAAGACTTGATGCTCGACGTGCGCGACCTGGACAACTATCCGGCCATCGACTTCCTGCGCAATACCTGGGGCAGGAAATATGCCCGGCTACACGGCTACGATGCCGAGAGGTTGCCCGACCGCCTGCTGTCCGACCGTGCCCTCGTGGCCGCCCTGCAACAGGCGCAGGCGGCGGACGGGGAGGCGGTGCGCAGGGTGTATGACGACGCTCTGAGGTTGCGGGATGGAATCCGGGGGATGAAAATCAGCGACGATCTGTTTGACCGGCCGCCCTCGTGGGGCGCTGTCCTGGCACGGACGGGCCTGTGTCTCCTGTTGCTGCCCGCATGGATTTTCTCTTTGTGGCCGAATGCGTTGCATTTCATCATTCCGGCGCTGATACTGCGCCGCATGACGGACCGGATGTTTTACGGGACCTTCCTGCTGGCCTTCAGCGTCCTGTTCACGATTCCGGTTTTGTATGCCCTGACGTTCGTGCTCACAGGAATCTACGTCAACCTATGGGCGGCAGCGGCGTACCTCGTGCTCTTGCCTTTCCTGGCGCTGTTTGCGTGGTATTACCGGAAGTTCCTCGGCCGCACGCTACAGGCATGGCGCTTCAGGATGCGCCGGAACACGGAAGCAGGGCGAGCGCTGCAAGCCTTGAGAACCGACCTGCATCACCGGTTGAACCGGTTACTGGAAAATAAATCATAACATCATAACCTATGGAGAAAAAAGTAGTCATCACCGGAATGGGCATCTATTCGTGCTTGGGGAAAAACGTGGACGAAGTATGTACGTCGCTCTACAGCGGGCGTTCGGGCATTGTCTTCGACCCGGTACGCAAGGAGATGGGATTCCGGTCGGCGTTGACGGCTTCGCTCGAAGTGCCCGAACTCAAAGGGCAGTTAAGCCGGAACCAGCGGGTGTATATGCCGGAACAGGCCAAGTATGCTTACGTGGCCACCTGCGAAGCCCTGGCCAATGCCGGGCTGGACGCCGAATACATCGAGCAGCATGAAGTGGGTATCCTTTACGGGAACGACAGCAGCGCCGAGGCCGTGGTCAGGAGCGTGGACACCATGCGCGAGAAAAAGGATACGACGCTGATCGGTTCCGGCGCCATCTTCCAGTCGATGAACTCGACCGTGACGATGAACCTGGCCTGTATTTTCAAACTGAAAGGCATCAACCTGACGATATCCGGCGCCTGCGCCAGCGGTTCCCATTCCATCGGGCTGGGCGCACTGCTTATCCGGAACGGCCTGCAGGAGTGCATCGTTTGCGGCGGGGCGCAGGAGGTGAATCCCTTCTCGATCGGCAGTTTCGACGGCATCAGCGCTTTCTCGGTGCGCGAAGACGCGCCGGTCAAAGCCTCCCGCCCGTTCGACCGCGACCGCGACGGACTGGTGCCGGGCGGCGGAGCGGCCACGGTGATTATCGAGAGTTACGAATCGGCCGTGCGGCGGGGGGCGCCCATCATCGGCGAAATCTGCGGCTACGGCTTCTCGTCTAATGGCGACCATATTTCCGTGCCCAATGTGGCCGGGCCGATCCGCTCGCTGCAAATGGCCATCCGCGAAGCCGGTATCGACCTGCGCGAAATCGGCTATGTGAATGCTCATGCAACTTCCACGCCTGTGGGCGACCGCAACGAGGCCAAAGCCATCTTGCACGTCTTTGGCGACCACAAGCCCGAAACCACCTCGACCAAGTCCATGACCGGGCACGAGATGTGGATGGCCGGCGCCAGCGAAGTCGTCTATTCCATGCTGATGATGAAGCATGATTTCGTGGCCCCGAACCTGAACTTCGAGCATCCGGACGAGGATTCCGTGCACCTGAACATTCCCGCCCGGCGCGTGGATAAACATTTTGATATCTTCCTTTCCAATTCGTTCGGATTTGGGGGGACCAACTCGACGTTAGTCGTAAGAAATTTGTGAATTGACAAACTGAAAAAATAACCATTAATAGATTTGAAGTAATGAATAAACAAACGCTGGTTACGCAAATCAACGAAGTATTGGCCAATGAATTTGAGATAGAGGTTTCGACGATTCAGCCGGAGGCAAACATCAAGGAGACGCTGCAACTGGACAGCCTGAGCCTGGTGGACATGGTTGCGCTGATCGAATCTACCTTTGACGTGAAAATCAAGGGCGTCGAAATCATCAAGATACAGACCTTCGGCAATTTGTATGATTTCATCTACGAACGCAAAACGGCCTGATGGGGACAGCGCTTTTTGAAGGGGAACAACTCTTCCGGCTCATCCCCCAGCGCACGCCGATGGTGATGGTGGATGCGTTTTACGAGGGAAGCGATACGGAAGCCTTGACGGGACTGACGGTGCAGCCGGACAATTTGTTTTGTGCGGACGGGCAACTGACCGAACCGGGACTGATTGAGCACATCGCCCAGTCGGCCTCGGCGCTGGCCGGATACCGGGCGTTCCGGAAACGGCAGCCGGCCCCGGTGGGCTATATTGGCGAAATCCGGAAAATGAGCCTGTTCCGCCTGCCGGTCGCGGGCGAGTCGCTACGTACTTCCGTCCGTATCCTCTCCGAAGTGATGAACGTGTCCCTGTTGACGGCCGAGACCGTGTCGGATGGAGAAGTCGTGGCATCGGGGCAAATGAAGATCTTTATCCGCGAACCGGATGGAGCCTCTGCGTGAAACCATCCGGATCCGGGTACGGTTCAGCGAAGTCGATGCCTTGCGCATGGTGTGGCACGGATGCTACATGCAATATCTGGAAGATGCCCGCGAAGCCTTCGGCCGCAAGTATGGACTGACTTACCTGCATATCTACGACAGCGGCTACGTGGCGCCCATTGCAGACCTGCGCGTGCAGTACAGGCAGCCGGCTACCATCGACGACGTCCTGCTGGTGGAAATCACCTGTCCTCCGACGCCGGGCGCCAAGTTGGTGTTCGACTACCGCATCACCAAGGAACAGGATGCTTCTCTCGTCCTGACCGCCACCACGATCCAGCTGTTTATGACGCGCGAAGGCGTCTTTGAACCTTCCTCGCCGGACTTCTTCGACGCATGGAAGGAAAAAGTAAGAAGAATGGAGAATTGAGAATTGAGCCTGAATGGGCGCTTCCTCCATGTAAACTTTTGTTATCCCTCTTCCCTCATGTGGGAACCGCTAAAAACCCCTCCCCGGCCCTCCCCACAAGGGGAGGGC
>JAISOP010000067.1 GCA_031275525.1 Tannerella sp. | reverse complement strand
TCCCGTAACGACGGCATACTTCGCTTATACTTGAGCCGGATGAAACTTCCTGTACTACTTTTTCCTTAAAACAAATACTGTACCGATTGTAAGTCCTTTCTCTTTTTGTCATACTTTTTGCCCTTTTTGTCCTTTTTGTCTGTATAGCTATTTCAGGACAAGACAACCTCTCCCCCGACCCCTCTCCACAGGGAGAGGGGAGAGTGACGTCGATTTACGACGCTTGTTACAATATTTCATTCTCCATTCTCCATTCTCAATTCCTCACTAACCGCTAACCACTAAAAAAAGTCTTACCTTTGCGGTAAGTAGTTAAATAGTTGAAGTTTTGAAAGTTTGTATAGCGGAGAAGCCCAGTGTGGCGCGTGAAATAGCAGGCATTCTTGGGGCGAAGTCCCGGAAGGATGGATATCTGGAGGGGAACGGGTACCGGGTCTCCTGGACGTTTGGGCACCTTTGTACGCTCAAGGAGCCGCATGACTACACTCCGGACTGGAAGATGTGGCAGTTGCAGTCGCTCCCGATGATTCCGCCGCGTTTCGGCATCAAACTGTTGTCGAACGAGGCCTACGAGAAGCAGTTCCGTATCCTCGAGCAGTTGATCCGGGACGCAGAGGCGGTGATTAATTGCGGCGATGCCGGGCAGGAGGGCGAACTGATTCAGCGGTGGGTGTTGCAGAAGGCCGGTTGCCGCTGTCCCGTTTACCGCCTGTGGATTTCTTCGCTCACGGAAGAATCCATTCGCGAAGGGTTCCGGAACCTGAAGGAGGCGGCCGAGTTCAACTCCCTGTACGAAGCCGGACTCTCGCGCGCTATTGGCGATTGGCTGCTGGGCATGAACGCGACCCGCCTCTACACGCTCCGCTACGGGCAAAACCGGCAGGTGCTTTCCATCGGGCGGGTGCAGACGCCTACCCTTGCGCTGATTGTCAACCGCCAGTTGGAAATCGAGCGGTTCAGGCCGGAACCCTACTGGGAATTGAAAACGGTCTATCGGCAAACCACCTTCTCGGCCACGCAGGGGAAATTCTCTAAAAAGGAAGAAGGCGAGGCCCTCCTGCAGCAGGTCGCGGGCAAGGAATTCACCGTCGCCGACATCAAGACCCAAAAAGGCCGGGAAGCGCCGCCCCGCCTGTTTGACCTGACGTCGTTGCAGGTGGAAGGCAACCGGAAATTTGCTTTGCCGGCCGAGGAGACGCTGAAAGGGATACAGTCGCTCTACGAAAAGAAACTGACTACCTATCCGCGCGTGGACACAACCTTCCTGAGCGACGACCTGTACCCCAAAATCCCGCAGATACTGAAAGGGCTGGCCGCCTATACCCCGCTAACCGCCCCGCTGCTGGCCGGCAAAGTGCCGAAGAGCAAGAAGGTGTTCAACAACAGTAAGGTGACCGACCACCACGCCATCATCCCGACCGGCATAACGGCACGGAATCTCTCCGGCCGTGAACAGCAAATCTATGACCTGGTTGTACGCCGGTTCATAGCCGCCTTTTATCCCGACTGCGAACTGTCGACCACCACCGTAACGGGCGAGGTGGACGGCGTGGGGTTCAAGGTCGTCGGCAAGCAGATACTGAAACCCGGCTGGCGGGTTGTTTTTGAGCGGGAGGCCAAAGAACTTACGGAAAACACGGAGCGCAACGGCAGTGAAGCGGCGGAGGAGGCCACCCTCCTGCCGGCCTTTGTCAAGGGGGAACACGGGCCGCACCAACCCGACCTGGCCGAGAAGTGGACCACACCGCCCAAACCCTATACCGAAGCCACGCTCCTGCGCGCCATGGAGACGGCCGGTAAGCGGGTGGACGACGACGAACTGCGCGACGCGCTGAAGGAAAACGGCCTCGGACGCCCCTCCACCCGCGCCGCCATCATCGAAACGCTCTTTAAGCGGAATTATATCCGCAAGGAAAAGAAAAACCTGTATGCCACCCCAACCGGCGTCGAACTGATTGGCGTCATCCGCGACGAGCTACTGAAAAGCGCCGAACTGACCGGGCAGTGGGAGAAGAAACTCCGCCAGATCGAAAAGGGTACCTACCAGGCCGGCGTCTTTCTGGAGGAATTGAAACAACTGGTCGGCCGGATTGTGACAGAGGTGCGTTCCGACACTTCCGTCCAAAGCATCGCCCTCGGGGAAACACCCGTACGGCTCGCCGGGGAGCGGGGCAAAACAGCCGCCGGCAACCCGGGAAAGAAAGCGGGAAAAACCATACGGAAGACCTCCGCCCGGCCGTCGTCCCCATCCCCCGTCTGCCCACACTGCGGCGGCGCCCTCCTGCGCGGCCGCACAGCCTACGGATGCGCCGGCTATAAAAACGGATGCACCTTCCGGCTATCCTACGAAACATACGGGAAAGACCTGACCGACGGCGAACTGTGCAAGGTCATCAAAAGAGTATCTCATGGATGAGCGCAACCGTACCACCCTGTCGTCCGCCGGGGAATGGCTTCCGCTGGTGAACGAGGCGGGTGAAGTCACCGGCAAAGCCACCCGCCGCGCATGTCACAGCGGTACGAAACCACTCCACCCGGTTGTCCACCTGCACGTTTTCAATCCGTCCGGCGCACTATACCTGCAAAAGCGTCCGGCGCACAAGGACATCCAGCCGGGGAAATGGGATACGTCCGTCGGTGGGCACGTCGATTACGGCGAAACGGTGGAAACTGCCCTGCGGCGCGAGGCATTGGAAGAACTGGGGCTTGTCCGTTTCACGCCGGTTTTCATCGCCCGCTACGTATTTGAATCCGCCGCAGAAAAAGAACTGGTGAATACCTTCATGACCATCTGCACCGGGCGGCTCCATCCCCATCCCACCGAACTGGACGGCGGGCGTTTCTGGCCGCTTCGGGACATTGAGGCGCATCTCGGCCGGGACCTGTTCACCCCCAACTTTGAACACGAGTTCCACCGCCTGCGCAAAAGAATGGAGAACGAATGCAGGGGGAGACTTTCCGTCATGAAAAGTCCGTAAGCCGTTATTTGCTGCTCGGCGCCGCCGTGAAACGCGCCAGCGCCACCGCGCCCTCTCCGTATAAAATCAGCGTGTCACCCTTCAGCGCCCAGGCTTCCGTCCTGCGGAAGGCGTCCATCAGCCGGTCTTCCGTATCGCCGGCGTCCGGACACATTTTCCGCGTGATCACCATCTCCGAAAAGCGGATACCGTAGTCCGGCTTCAGTTCATACGTTCCGCGAAACCGGTTGCAGCCTCCGTAGCCCGAAACACTGTTTTCCCCGGCCGTAAAGGTCAGTCCGGGCGTCTCGGCGCCGGCGGATTTCGTCCGGCCAGGCTCGTTTGCCTGTGCGACCAGCTCCCAGTACGTACCCGTCGGCAAGGCGGTTTCGGTGCCGCCGGGAGCCACCACCTCCGCCTGCCGGGAGGTCCGGCAAGCCGTCGCACCCATCATCAAAATCACCAGATGTAATAGAAAGCATTTCCTTTTCATGTTCATGTCTGCTTATGTTATAAATACATCTCAAAATTAGATGAAAAACCTCAGCTTTCCAAGCGCGTGAGATAAAAATCAAGACCACCCGGAACAGACGACTTCCCTAATGCATACTCGTTGACGAGTATAGTGGATACAACAAAAAGCGGTAAAACAATGCTTTACCGCTTTTGACTTTTGGTTTTATTTCACTTCACTTCACTTCCTCAAAGAAAACCAGTACTGAATATCAGTACATTATATGCTCATGGTACAAATACGATAAAGATAAAGCTATTATCATCGGTCACATTATCGCTTTACTTTCGGTTCTTTGTGGGCAGTTATTATGGTATAGCTATAAGCATTTACGGTTATTATGGCATTATCTATATAAACATACCAATTCTTACCTCTTCGAACAATGCTGTCTGCCTGTTGAATTTGCTGCTTGCACCAATTTACAACATCATCAGTTTCTATCGAAAGATTTCTTTGTATCCGCACTACACCTAATTCAGTTGTATGGATTTTGTCGATATTGGATAACAAGTCATTCATTTTCTTCGTAGTAATAAGAATAGTCTATTCCTTTCATGAACATTTCACGGCTGTCGATTTCGTCTGTCAAAGCATTCTTCAGCAGGTGTTTTATATCCGCGCTGTTTGTCGCACTTTTTATCATAGCATTCATGTACT
>JAISOP010000065.1 GCA_031275525.1 Tannerella sp. | reverse complement strand
TCTCTTAAGTTTGCGGGATGAAAAAGACATGCCTGTTAAGTGAAGGGAAAAAAACGGCGCCGTTCCCCCGTCGCAGGCGTTGCTCCGCGACCTCCTTCTTTTAACACGGAGGCACGGGGCACACGGAGGGGTGATTCGACCGGGGGAGCAAGGGGGTAAATCCCTCCGTGTGCGCCGCGTGGCTCCGTGTTGAAATGAGATCACGGAGAGATCGCTTGCGGCGTTTGGGCGGGGAGTTTCCGGATTCCGGTTGCCTGTCGCCGGAAAGACGGCGTTTGAGCGTTCCGGCAGGGTGTTTAAAATATTGACAACAATTTATTTGCTATATTTGCGCCGGAGTTGCGTTAGATTACGAATTTTACACTAAATAAACACAGACATGAAAGTTATGAAGAAAATGATTCTTTTTATGCTGGCTGTCGCGTTCCATTCGGGAATATACGCTTATCAGCCGGAATCCGTATTATGGTACAATCAACCTGCCGGGGAGTGGCATGAAGCGCTTCCTGTGGGAAACGGGCGGTTGGGTGCGATGGTGTTCGGCGGTTACGCCGGCGAAACCATTCAGCTCAACGAAGAAAGTCTTTGGGCCGGCTGCAAGACCGAAGCGAATGCCGATGCAGCCTCGCACCTGCCGGAGATACAACAATTCTTGCTCAGCGGCCATATCGGCCGGGCGCTGGAACTGTCCAAAAAATACCTGCAAAGCGATCCCATGAGGATTCGTTCCTATCAGTCGTTCGGCGAACTGAAAATTAATTTCTTTGAGGGCGCCGTACCGAAAGCAACGAACTATCGCCGGGAACTGAATCTCGAAACGGGCGTAGCGTCGGTGGTGTACGAGCTGGGGAACACGCGGTACACGAGGGAATTGTTCATCTCCGCACCGGACAATGCCCTCATGCTCCGGTTGACGGCCGCCGGGCCGGACAAACTCACTTTCCGTCTTTCCTATGTCCGGGAACAGGATGCGACGGCATTTCCCGTATCGGAAAACGAGTTGGAAATAAAGGGGCAGATTGTGGATTTGCCGAGGCAGGAAAGCAGCGACGGCGGACTGCACATGAAATTTGCCGGGCGCATTCGCGGCGTGAACAAGGGCGGCCGGCTGACAACGGTGAACAATGCCTTTTTTGTGGAAAATGCCGATGAAGTCCTCTTTTCCCTGACCGCCGCCACCGATTACAATTTCGAGAAACTGGATTTCGACCGTAACATTGATCCGTCTTCCGTTTGTAAAAACATTTTGGACAAATTAGACCTGCGGGATTATGCAGGCATCAAAGACCGGCATGTCCGCGAGCACAGCGCCCTGATGAACCGGATGAGTTTCACGCTGGGGACGGACAACCTGAGCGGCGTTCCCATCGACGAGCGGCTGCAACGGGTGAAGGACGGTGCGACCGACCTTGCGTTGGTAGCGCTTTATTTCCAGTACGGCCGTTACCTGCTGCTCAATTCCTCGCGGACGCCGGGCGTGCTTCCCGCCAACCTGCAGGGCATCTGGTGCAAGGACATGCAGGCGGCATGGTCATCGGATTTTCATACCAACATCAACATCCAGATGAATTACTGGCCGGCGGAGGTCTGTAACCTGTCGGAGACGGTCATTCCCTTTTCGCGGCTGATTAACGCGCTGAGGGTGCCCGGACGTATCACGGCGAAAAAAACGTACGGCTCCGGGGGCTGGACGATGAACCATCTGACCGACCCGTTCGGGCATACCTCCATCAGCGACGACGTGGGATGGGGCACGTTCCCGATTGCCTCCTCCTGGCTGGTACTGCATCAATGGGAACATTATCTCTTTACGCGCGATGCGGCTTATCTGCGGAACGAAGCGTATCCCTGCATGAAAGAGGCAGCGGAGTTTATACTCGGTTTTCTGGTGAAGGACAAGAACGGTTACCTGGTGACGGCGCCGTCTAATTCACCGGAAAATGCCTACCTGCTCAACGGGCAGTCGTTCAATTTCACTTATGCCGCAACCGTCGATGTTGAAATCATCATCGAACTATTCCGCGCCTGCATTCAGGCCGGGAAAATATTGAAACAGGACGACGCTTTCCGGAAACGCTTGGAAAACACCCTGAAAAAACTCCCGCCCGTCCAAATCAGCAAGCGCTACGGCACCATTCAGGAGTGGGTTGAGGATTACGAAGAAGCCGAACCGGGACATCGGCACATCTCGCACCTTTTCGGCTTGCACCCCGGCGCCATGATTACGCCGTCCACACCGGTACTGTTCGAGGGAGCGAAGAAAACGCTGGAGCGTCGTCTGTCGAACGGTGGTGGACATACGGGTTGGAGCCGTGCATGGGTAATCAATTTCTACGCCCGTCTGCTGGATGGCGAAAATGCCGGGAAACATATACAGGCCTTGCTTGCCAAATCGACCTTGAATAACTTGTTTGATACGCATCCGCCGTTCCAGATAGACGGTAACTTCGGCGGAACAGCGGGCATAGCCGAAATGTTACTGCAAAGCCATAACGGAGAATTGCATCTGCTTCCGGCTTTGCCGCCCGACTGGAAATCCGGCCAAATCACCGGCTTGTGTGCCCGTGGCGGTTGGGTGGTTGACCTCCGGTGGGAAAACGGAGTATTGGTTTCCGCCCATGTTTTTTCAAAAAATGGCGGGAAATGCAAAATACGTTATCAGGAACAAACCAAGACTATATCCATCAAACCCAGCGAAATATACACCTACTCGATAGAATGATTGCAGGGGTTGTGACTGAAAGATTCGATTTATTTCAATTTGAGATTATATTTTTCGATCATTTAACTTGAAATATTTGGTCGATTGCCGTATCCATTATACTTTTGTGACAGAAATTTAATTGGAAAGAGATGGACAAAATTTTAAGCCAAATGAAATCGTTTGAACATAAAGTCAGTGAGCTGCTTGAAGAGAATGATACGTTTCGAATGTTGAAAGACGAACTACAGTCGTTGTTTGTCGGATTATTGGTCAGCGTGATTGGTTTGGCGGCAGTGGGAACGTTAGTTTTTTGGGTTTTAAGGTAATTAGTTTTTTTGAGTTGTTACGGTAAAAGGTTGTTGGAAAATCGGTCGGAGGTTGTATCTTTCGACCGATTTTTTTGTTTGTCGCATCTACAACTCCTTAATTGTAGTATCTTTGAAACCCATAAAAAAACAGATTATATGAAAAGAGTAAAGCAAATCATCACAACGGCAATTTTAATTGCCACATGTATGGCGCCAGCGCTACGGGCGCAGGCGCCGGTCATCCCTTCTACCAAGGAGCTTGACCGTCCTTTTGGCGACAGCGATAGAACAGCGTTTCAAACGCCATCGCAAGTATATCACCCGGAGACGTGGTTTCACTACATCGGCGGAAATGTGGCTGCCCAAGGCATTACGGCGGATTTGGAAGCCATTGCCGGCGCAGGACTTTCCGGTATCCAACTGTTTCACGGGCAATTTGGCGGCGCGTGGCCCGGCGTGGAACCGCAAATCACCTGCCTCAGCCCGTCATGGGAAGGCCTGTTGAAACATACGGCAGAGGAATGCCGGCGGCTCGGACTGCGGTTTACGATGCAGAACTGCCCCGGCTGGGCAATGTCCGGCGGGCCGTGGATTAAACCGGAAAACGCCATGCGGCATCTTGTCTGGAGCCGTACCGACACGGAAGGCGGAGTGAAAAAAAATCTGGCGCTACCCGTTCCACCGTCGGGCGGCGAAGCGTGGCTCGACTACCGGGACATTACCGTACTCGCCTTCCCTACCCCGCTG
>JAISOP010000052.1 GCA_031275525.1 Tannerella sp. | reverse complement strand
AAATATAAAACTAATAACCAACTGGTTACAATTATTTTTTTCTAATGGTGTCCATTAGAATATGATGACATCTATAAACGTAGCGAGAAATAGAGATGTCCTAATGGACATTTTGAGATAAATACAAATTCAGCTATTCGCCCGGAGTGAAGATGTCCTTGCTTTTAGCGACAACGCCGGCTCTTTTTGCGACAAAATGGCCGTCGTCGGCCTTCCCGAAGGGAATGTATGACTGATTCGGGGAGGGCGTCATGAGCAATGCCGGGGCGGTTCAAGCCGGAGAGTTGGGATTATTCGTTGAAGAATAATTTTAATCCGACGGAAGCATAGAAAGAGGGTGCAAAATTCGGATAATTTTCTTCCGTATGATAAAATGAAATCAACGTCCTGTCTTTGAAATACGCTTCGCGTTTTGCCGAAACTCCCGCTGTGACGGGGATTGAGAGTAATTTGTTTACATATATTTCCGGTTGCAGTCCGATGACGGTAAATTGTTGTGAGAATATTTTTGTTTCGTTATTTCTTTCCACTATGGCGCTTGCACCCCTTGCCTGTGCCAGCAGCCGTATTTTGAGCCTGTCATTCATTTTCATTCCAATCGACAGCAAAAAAGTATCGTAGATGGATATTTTTACGTCAAATCTTGTGCCTGTCGTCCACCTGAAGTACAAAGACGGAAACAGCATCGGGTAACCGATTGCGTTGTTTAAGGCAGCGCCGAAACCAAGGTCCATGTCGGGCGACATGCGCCGGATAAAAAGCGTTCCGGCCTGAGCAAGGATACAGTTTCCCGAAAATCCGGACAAATCCGTATAAACGCCGGCTCCTGCCGACGCCATGAGAGACCACTTCTCGCTCAACGGTCTTGCATGTACAACGCCCAATTCGGCATTTAACAGTTGCGATATACAAAAGTCAGCCGAAAGGTTTTCGTTATCCATCGCTGCATACGCTCCCTTTGACGCAATCGCCCAGGCGGTTGATCGACCGGTTTCGTCGGTTTTCGCATAGACCGGAATTTGTATTCCCAACCGGACGTCTTTAAAATCTCCGCTGCCGCCTGTTTTTCGGTTATTTTCGTCCCGATAGTTTGAGGGGGCCATATACGAGGTTTCTATTTGTATTTGCCCGTAAGCCGTCATGCCGAAGAGTATTAAAAGAAGGCTGCATACCGAAATATTCCAGATTCTTCCTGCGTTTCCTGTTTCATTTGCAAAATCATTCATATTAAATTCAATTTAAATTCGAACACAAAAGTAACCAAAAAATCAGGCGCCTGCAAAAAAGTCAGGCGCTCGAAGATTTACTGCAAAACCGAAGGGTGAAGCGCACGGTCGGGGAATAGCCGCCTTTTTGCGCCGCGCCTGAGGCTCGAACCGGAAAAATCCCCGCTCCGAATGTCCACAGCGATGCGGCGAGCAGAGGTTTTCGTTTTCTTCATGTGCCATTCCTGGCTCCGAGCGCCGTCGTCCTCGCTTTTGTGAAGACGTCCTCGCTCCGAGCAAAGAAATCCTCGCTTTTAGCGACAACGCCGCTTTGTTGCATTCTTTGCGTATCTTCTTTGCGCACTTTGCGGTAAAAATATCTAACCGCAAGGGGCGCAAAGGTTTCGCAAAGGTCGCTATGATCCATTTAAAATTCCCCAAACCTTGGAGCGCTTTACCGTACCCGGCTTTTGCCCTGCCTTCCTGTTCGTATTCGACGATATACTGTCCGATACGCCAGTTGGTTTCAATGATGGCCCCGTTGACGGAACGAACCGTTGGCGAGCTACGCGGAAGCAGGCAAAAAGAACAATATTGCATTACCGCAATAAAAAACGGCTGACAACCCGCAACGATTCGGCAATAGTTATCAGCCGTTATAAAATTACGCTACAAAGTGTAACGGCAACAATTGACAAAAATCCTTCAGTATCTTCCGCAGCGTAGCCGTCGTCACGGCTGCTCGGCGGCATTGCTTGCTCAGATAAAACGGTCAGAGGTTGATGCTGATGGGGTAATACCGGTCCACCGTATTGCTCGACGGGTCCCAGGCCCTCACAAGGATGCTGTACTTGCCGGATTGCCAAGCGTTGCTTCCCTGTATCCTTGCGGGGGTGATATTCTTGTCGTACTCCGCTCCCGCGTCGATGGTTGCCTCAAATTCGACTTCGGCGGCGTCCTGATAATACCGGAGGAACATGATGATGAGGTTTTGCTCGGTGGGCGTTTCGCCGTCCCTCACGAGGACTGCCATCATGCCTCCCACGGCGGTATTGTCCGTCACGCGGCCGGAGATGCGGATGTTTTGCCCGGCGGTGAAAGCTTCGTTTTCCGCAGGCGCGCTCTCAACGCTCAGCACGGGGAGTTCGGCGTCGGCGCTATCCTCGATGGCGATATCCTCTTCTACCGTAGTGGAGTTCCCCTCGCGGTCGGTTACCGTCAGGTGGAAGTGGTACTCACCGGGCGCCGTCGCGTCGGGGATGTCGATATGCTTGTGGAACGCGGCGTTTCTCTGCCCGGCGTAGTCGGCGTATTCCGCCTCTATTTCGTCGCCGGAGCCGTCCTCGCTGTGTATTTCAACCGTAATCCGGTCGATTATTCCCTCGGCAGCGATTTCCGCCTCCATGTGCATGTCGCTGCCGATGTAGGCCGTATGGTTGTTGCCTATGCCCAGCGCAAGGTTGGCAATAACCGGCTTTTGCGTTTCGCTGTTTTCATCGCAGCCGCTAAGCGCAGCGGCTGTGGCAGCCATCAGGCTGATAATATATAAATGATAAGATTTCATCTGAATATGATTTAAATTTAATTGCTAAAATTAATGAGTAGTGGCAGGCCCCCGTCCGCTTTGGGTGGATTCCTGCCTTTTTGTAAAACTTAGCTGATTGAGGCGAGCCGCGCCCTGCCGGATAGCGGCGGCGCCCGGAGGTTGAAGTAGGAGATAGCGCGGCTAAGCGCTTTGCGGTTGTATGTAAAAATCCTGAAATCAGCGCAACATATCGCTCTGTCGGCGTCGGGGGCTTCCGCTTCGGTAAACGGTGAAAGGGTAAACAGGCAAACGGGGCAGTCCGAGCAGTTGTGGTGCGCCGGCTCCGCAAGCTCCTGCCGGCAGCTTGCAGCAAGGTGGAGGGTTTTGCCGGCGAGGGGCAAAAGCGCCAGCGCCGCCAGCAATCCGCCGATCAGCCTTTTTCTACTTTGCCGCCTTTTCATCTTCGGAGCTTAAACAATTCGGGCAAGCCGCAGAAGCGGGAGTTGGCCTTGCGGCGCGTTTTCAACCGGAACTTGAAATCCATAGGCTTGCTTGATGCAATCGCGTATATGTTCCAGCCGAAACAGGTTTCTTTCTTTACTGTTCATTGCTGTAAATGATCTTTAAATCGTTCATGATATAGGGCTTCATTCTTGGATGGATAAACTGCTCATCGACCAAATCCACTTTTTTTGTCAATTTTTTTTCCAGGTATTCGTGCAGGTTCAGAAATTTTGAAAACCCTATTACGTCTTTAAACCGGTACAGAATATCAATATCGCTTTCCGGCGATTCTTCGCTGCGGGCTGCGGAGCCGAATATGCCTATCCTGACGGGATGATACGGCATCATCGACCGGATAATAATATCTATCTGACTTTGTGATAACATGATTGCTCCTCCGTTTGTTTGCGGCACAAAAATACGGTTTTTCCTTCAGTCGTCCAAATCGCTTGTAAACCAAGGCGTCAACGTTTTGTCCTGTCCCTGAATGCGCCCTCGCTGCTTGAGCAGTGCAATCCGGTCGGCAATCGTATAAGCAGATTTATTCATGTCTGTAAAAAAAACGAGCCGCGCCAGATCTTACGGGATGGCAACAGGGCCGACGCATTTTAATTTCGTAGTATTTTCAACAAATAATCATTATCCCATCCGGCATCCAGTCGTTTTCTTCTGAAGCTTCTTTTGGTAGACTGTTCATGCTTAATCAGGTTAA
>JAISOP010000017.1 GCA_031275525.1 Tannerella sp. | reverse complement strand
GTCAACCGGTATCCCGGTTAGCCGGCCGGTATTCCGGTTGGTCAGCCGGTATTCCGGTTCGCCAGCCGGTATTCCGGTTCGCCAGCCGGTATTCCGGTTCGTCAACCGGTATTCCGGTTCGCCAGCCGGTATTCCGGTTCGCCAACTGATATTCCGATTCTCCGGCTTTATTTGTCGATTGCCGCGAACGGGTTATGATCCTGTGATTGCGTAGCGTCAAACAAGATAAGGGAACCTCTAAAAAAACTCAACGCTACGCTTCGATTCGCAGAGAAAGAAAAAATTGTCCGCGAATATACGCGAATGAACGCGAATAAATTATTCGCGTTCATTCGCGTTCATTCGCGGACCTTTCTCTTTTCTCTGCGGAGCAAAGCGCAGCGTTTGGAGTTTTTAGAGGTTCCCCTATGATAATTTTCGGAAACCTTTCCGGATTACCTGCAGAATTAATAATAATAATTGGAATCCAAATAGATTCCGGATAGAATTATTGATTCTGATTAAAATCTTACATTTTGTATCCAAAGTCTTTTCCCGGCACTGCGCGTAGCGTTCACTTCCCGGCTTTCGACACACCGGGAAACAGCCTGTATATTTATTCAAAAACTATCCTTACATTTGCCGCGATTTTGAATGTTTATGCAGAAAAGATGAATACAAAGGAAGAGCGTTTGCAGGCCATTCGCGACATTATCGGCGCCGAAACCATCCGTAGCCAGGACGATTTGCTCCGCGCCCTGGCGGGTCGGGGGTTCGGGGTCACGCAGGCCACGCTGTCCCGCGATATAAAACAGTTGAAAATGATACGGGAATATGATGCGGACGGTCAGTATGTATATACGCTGCCGGCGGACGAGGCGCCGCTGAAAATCGAATTTTCCGGTAACCTGGCCGTGATTAAGACCCGTCCGGGGTATGCGATGGGCATCGCTTCCGAGATCGACCGGAGCGCCCTGCGGGAGATTGCCGGTACGATTGCCGGAGACGATACCATCCTGGTGATTCCGCGCGAGGGGTACAGCCGAGAACAGGTGACCGCCGCGCTGAACCCGTGTATTAACTAATGGAAATGGAAAAGGAAAGAGAGATTGCCGTAATGATTGCGGACGAAAGTCACGAAAAGTATGTGGACGTCATACTGGAAACGATTGAGAGCGCGGCCAAGGTGAGGGGTACGGGCATTGCCCGGCGTTCGCCCGACTATGTGGCGCGGAAAATGATGGAAGGCAAGGCGGTCATCGCCCTGGCGGGCGAGGAGTTTGCGGGGTTCAGCTACATTGAGTCGTGGGGCAATAAACAGTTTGTGGCCACCTCGGGGCTGATTGTGGCGGAAAAATTCCGCCGCGGCGGACTGGCCCGGCGCATCAAATACGAGGCCTTCCGGCTGGCGTGCCGCCGATGGCCGCAGGCGAAACTGTTCAGCCTGACCTCCGGCAGCGCCGTGATGAAGCTGAATACCGAACTGGGGTATGTCCCGGTGACTTTTGCCGACCTGACGGACGACGAGGCCTTCTGGCGCGGTTGCGACGGGTGTATCAACCGCGACGTCCTGCTGCGTACCGGGCGCCGGTACTGTATCTGTACGGCCATGCTTTTCGATCCTGCCGACCCGCGCTGCCGGACGGCGGCGGACAGGGCGCTCGAATCCGGCGCCGAAAAGAAGAATGAATCAATATAATAATATAGGTATGAAAAAGAAAGTTGTACTGGCTTTTAGCGGGGGATTGGATACCTCCTTTTGCGCAATGTACCTCTCAAAAGAGAAAGGGTACGAGGTATATACCGCCCTGGCCGATACGGGCGGTTTCGGCCGGGCCGAGTGCGAGGCCATCGAAGAACGGGCCTACAGGCTGGGGGCGGTGAAGCATGTCACGCTGAACGTCGAAGAGGAGTATTATGCGAAGAGCATCCGTTACATGGTGTTCGGGAACGTGCTGCGCAACGGCACCTACCCGATTTCCGTCAGCTCGGAACGCATCTTCCAGGCCATGGCGATTATCCGCTATGCCGCCCAGATCGGGGCCGACGCCGTGGCGCACGGCAGTACGGGCGCCGGTAACGACCAGGTGCGTTTCGACCTCACGTTCGGCGTCCTGGCCCCGCAGATGGAAATCATTACCCCGACGCGCGACAGGAACCTCAGCCGCGAATACGAAATCGACTACCTCCGCAGGAACGGCTACGAGGCCGACTTTGCAAGGATGGAATATTCCGTCAACAAGGGACTCTGGGGCACGAGCGTGGGCGGAAAGGAGACGCTCTCGTCCAACCTGACGCTGCCCGACAGGGCCTATCCCTCGCAATTGCAGGGGGAGGGCGAGGAGGCGCTGTCGATCGACTTTGAGCGGGGCGAGATTTGCGCCGTCAACGGCGAGGCGTTCACGAGCCGGACGGAGGCCATCCGCCGGGTCGAGGCCATCGGCTCGCGCTGGGCCATCGGCCGAGACATGCACGTGGGCGATACCATCATCGGCATCAAGGGCCGGGTAGGGTTTGAGGCCGCCGGGGCGCTGCTGATCATCAACGCACACAAACTGCTCGAGAAGCATACGCTCACCAAGTGGCAACTCTACTGGAAAGACCAGATCGGGACGTGGTACGGGATGTTCCTGCACGAGGCGCAGTACCTGGAACCGGTCATGCGCGACATGGAGGCCTTCCTCGAGAGTACGCAGCAACGCGTGACGGGACGGACGCTGCTCACCCTGCGGCCCTACGGCTACACGCTGGTAGGCGTCGAAAGCGACTACGACCTGATGAAAAGCGACTTCGGCGTTTACGGCGAAGAACAGAAGGCTTGGACGGCCGACGATGTGAGGGGCTTTACCCGCATCCTGGGCAACCCAATGAAACTGTATTATACGCCGGAAGAAAAGGGTTATAAACGGCCGGAAGCGTGATCTCAAACTTCGACATCAATGAATAACATGATTCGAACCGGAATTATCGGAGGCGCGGGATATACGGCCGGAGAGCTGATACGCCTGTTGCTCAATCACCCGGAAGCCGGGATTGCCTTTGTGCACAGCAACAGCCATGCGGGCAGCCGGGTGACGGACGTGCACGCCGGGCTGTACGGCGAGACCGCCCTTGCGTTTACGCGGCAACTCCCGCCGGACGGGATCGACGTGCTGTTCTGCTGCACGGCGCACGGCGACACAAAAAAGTTCCTGGAGACCCATCCGGCGCCGGACGGTCTGAAAATCATAGACCTCAGCACGGATTACCGGAAGGCTTCGCCGGAACACGATTTCGTATATGGCCTGCCGGAACTGAACCGCGACGCCATCCGCCGGGCCGGGCGCGTAGCCAACCCGGGCTGTTTCGCCACCTGCATCCAGCTGGCCCTGCTCCCCCTGGCTGCCGGGGCCTTGCTGTGCGACGACGTACACATACATGCGATCACCGGCTCCACCGGCGCCGGCGTCAAGCCGACCGAGACCTCGCACTTCAGCTGGCGGAACAACAACATCTCCATCTACAAACCCTTCACCCACCAGCATCTGGACGAAATCCGGCAAAGCCTGACACAGTTGCAGCCCGGTTTCCGGAACGCCCTCCGGTTCATCCCGGTGAGGGGAAACTTCTCGCGCGGCATCTTTGCCACCGTTTATACGAAGTGCACCCTGACGGAAGACCAAGCGCAGACGCTCTACAAGGACTTCTACGCCGCTCATCCCTTCACCTTTGTGACCGGCAAAAGCCCCGACCTCAAGCAGGTCGTCAACACCAACAAATGCCTGCTCCACCTGCAAAAGGTCGGCGACATACTGCTGATTACCTCCGTGACCGACAATCTCCTGAAGGGCGCAAGCGGACAGGCGGTACACAACATGAACCTGATGTTCGGCCTCGACGAGCAGGCCGGTTTGCATCTGAAACCCTCCGCTTTTTAACGTAACGAATAAAAGAACCGAAGAATGAAAATGTTTGATGTATTTCCCCTCTTTCCCATCGAAATCGTCAAGGGACAGGGCTGCCGCGTGTGGGACGCCGCGGGCAACGAGTATCTGGATTTATACGGCGGCCACGCGGTCATCTCCGTCGGCCACAGCCATCCCGCCTACGTAAAAGCCATTACGGAACAGCTAAACCGGCTGGGATTCTATTCCAACTCGGTGCTAAACAGCCTGCAACCGCAACTGGCCGACCGGCTGGGACGCGCCTGCGGATACGACGACTATGCGCTGTTCCTGATCAACACCGGCGCCGAAGCCAACGAAAACGCCCTGAAACTGGCCTCCTTCCACAACGGCAAGCCACGCGTGGCGGCCTTCCGCAAAGCGTTTCACGGACGGACCTCAGCCGCCGTACGGGTGACGGACAATCCGAAAATCATCGCCCCGATCAACGCCGGTTTTCCGGTCACCTACCTCCCCCTGGACGACGCCGGCGCCCTGGAAGACGAACTGAAAAAGGGCGACCTTTCGTCCGTCATCATCGAAGGCATCCAAGGCGTGGGCGGCATACGAATCCCCTCAGACGGATTCCTGCGGGAGGTACGGGCGTTGTGTACGCGCTACGACGCCGTGCTGATTCTCGACGAAATACAGTCCGGTTACGGCCGGAGCGGGAAATTCTTTGCCCACCAGTATGCCGGCATCCGTCCCGACCTCATCACCGTAGCCAAGGGCATCGCCAACGGCTTTCCGATGGCCGCCGTCCTGATAAGCCCCCTGTTCAAGGCCGAGCACGGGATGCTGGGCACCACCTTCGGAGGCAATCACCTGGCCTGCGCCGCCGCCCTCTCCGTGCTCGACATCATGGCATCGGAGCGTCTGATAGAAAACGCAGAGCGGGTGGGCGCCTTCCTGACCGGCGCCTTACGGGAGATGCCCGGTATCCGGGAGGTACGCGGCCGCGGCCTGATGATCGGCATGGAGTTGGAGGCGCCGGTCGGGGAAATCCGTAAGAAACTCCTGTTCGAGGAAAAAGTATTTACCGGCGTGGCCGGCGCCGACACCATCCGTCTCCTGCCGCCCCTCTGCCTCACGCAGGCCGAAGCGGAAGACTTCCTGGCTCGTTTCCGGAGGGCGCTGGGATAACCGGTCATCAGGAAAGGGCTATAAACATACCGTTCAGCGAAACGACGGCGCTTACGGGTTCAAGATGGGGACGAACAAAAGCGGGGTCATGACCCCCGAACCGACGCCGGCAGAAAAAGAACGCATGTTGCAGGGGAATCGGCAACTACGGGGATTATTATACTCCCGAAGGTTTTGTGCCGGGAAATAAGGAAAATACCAGTATGCCATGGATGACAATCTATCCTTTGGCTTCGAGTTTCTCGTACGACAAAGACGGGGATAAATATAAAGGTACGCAGTGGATTATCCACAATTTGATTGACGCCGTCGCTAAGGGCGGATGTTTCATGGTGGGCATAGGTCCGGATAAAACGGGATGCTTCCACCCTAAAGCCGTCGAACAGTTGGAGGAAACAGGCAAATGGCTTCAAGTGAACGGTGAAGGGATATACAATACGCGCGCATGCGAAGTCTGGAAAGAAGGCAACACACTGTTTACCCGTTCGAAAGACAACAAAACGGTGTTCGCTATCGTCGAGCAGTTCCCCGAAAACGAACTGTCTATCGAAGCGGTAACGCCGGAAAAAGGAAGCGATATTTATTTGTCAGGATATCCGAAACCCCTGAAATGGAAAAGAAAAGACGGAAAAACCGTCATCATAATACCCGAAGAGTTGCGCAACGAAGCAAACCGCCCATGTAAATATGCCTACACGTTTAAGTTAAGAACTAAGAGTTAAGGCTGCCGGCAACAGATTTGGATGGTTTATTTCTTGACAACTCCTTAGCTTCGCCTCTTCTGCGCGGCAAGACCGGCGTCAACCTGAATCCAGGAAATGACAGCAGGGTATCTAATTTTGCCTGATTATCGAAAAAAACATACATTTGTCCCGGAAATAGAAACACGGAAATATCAATGTAATATAATTATGATGGATGTGTCGTTGGATTTAAACAGGAGATATACTTACGCGGATTACCTGACGTGGTTGGACGACCGGCGGCGCGAACTGATCGACGGGATGGTCCGGCTCATGTCGCCGGCGCCAAAGCGTATTCATCAAAGAATAAGTTTCAATATCACACACAGTTTAGCGAATGAACTGGCCAAATTGAATTGTGGATGTCATATATATAATGCTCCGTTCGACGTCCGTTTGCCCAAGAACGGTGAAAAGGAGGATGAGAAAATCTATACAGTCGTCCAGCCCGACATCTGCGTCGTCTGCGACCTCACCAAACTGGACGAACGCGGCTGCCTGGGCGCCCCCGACCTGATCATAGAAATACAGTCGCCCTCTTCTGCGAAGTATGATTTGAACACCAAGTTCAACCTGTACGAAGCGGCCGGTGTACGCGAATACTGGGTAACGCCTCAGGCGGCGGGTTATATTTTAAAGTTCGTATTGCAGAGCGACGGGAAATATGATGAAGGTACGGTATATGAAAAAGGAAAGATCGGGTCAACCGTTCTGGAAGGCTTGGAAATAGATTTAAACGACATATTTTGAGCGATGGATAGGGTATTGGACATTTGTCCCGGAAATAGAAACACGGAAATATCAATGTAATATAATTATGATGGATGTATCGTTGGATTTAAACAGGAGATATACTTACGCGGATTACCTGACGTGGTTGGACGACCGGCGGCGCGAACTGATCGACGGGATGGTCCGGCTCATGTCGCCGGCTCCCCGGCTCTCTCACCAGAGAATATGTGCAAATCTGCTGATTAACATAGGTGCGAAGTTGCGGGAAACCGGCTGCGGATGCAGCATATTTGCCGCTCCGTTCGATGTCCGTTTGCCCAAGAACGGTGAAAAGGAGGATGAGAAAATCTATACGGTCGTCCAGCCCGACATCTGTGTCGTCTGCGACCTCACCAAACTGGACGAACGCGGCTGCCTGGGCGCCCCTGACCTGATCATAGAAATACAGTCGCCTTCTTCTGCGAAGTATGATTTGAACACCAAGTTCAACCTGTACGAAGCGGCCGGCGTACGTGAATACTGGGTAGCGCCTCAGACGGCGGGTTATATTTTAAAGTTCGTATTGCAGAGCGACGGTAAATATGATGAAGGTACGGTATATGAAAAAGGAAAGATCGGGTCAACCGTTCTGGAAGGATTGGAAATAGATTTAAACGACATATTTTGAGCGATGGATAGGGTATTGGACATTTGGAATTTGAGTATAAATATAAACAAGTAGAAAATCATGAAAATTCTTTCTTTTGCGGCAGGTTCTGCCTGGACGGCGCTACTGGCGTTTGTCATTGTGTGTATTGATCAGCTTCTCAAGGGCTATATGCCGATAGGGGCTGAAAAGGGCTTCACCTACATTGCGTTTGTGGCCTGGGCGGTCTATTTCTTTTCGGGCTGCACGGGTAAAGGCGGCATTCGGGCGGCCATCGGGTATGTGGTCGGCATCACGTTTTCGATCGGGATCATGCTCCTGGCCGGCGTGCTGGCTTCAACGGCCTTCTTTGCGGTACCGGTAGCCGTATTCCTGGTCGTGTTTGTCGTTCTCTATCTGGAAAAAGTACCCTGGATAGACCTGATTCCGGCCATGTTTGTGGCCTCCGGATGTTACTTCGGCATCATGACCTATGTTCCGGGGGCCACGTTTGCGACGGCAGCCGGCGTGGAAATTATTTACGGATTCATCGGACTGCTTTTCGGCTGGATCACCATCACGGGCAAGGCATTCCTTTCCGGATTAATCGAAAAATGAGGGTGATGTAAAAAGCATGTTCCGCACGGGGGTTCGCGGAAGAGACACAGGGCGGGACGGGGAGGAATCTACCGTCGCCCCCTCCTCCCATCTTTCATCCCTCCGGCAAAAAGGCGCCGGAAAACATGTAAATGTTTTTTTCAAACTCGCAAATGATCAAAACGTCCTGTGTACAGGATAAAACGCGGCAACGTGTTTTTCAAAACAAAAAACCGTGTTTTCAAACCAACCTATATACAGGAGAACCCAACCTGTACACAGGATAAAACGCGGCGACCGTGTTTTCAAAACCCGCAACCGTGTTTTCAAACCAACCTGTATATAGGTCGAACCTATCTGTCCCGAGGTCAAAAAAAACATTTACATGTTTTCCGGCTTCATTTCGCCGAAAAAAAGGAGTCATATTCAGAAACCAATTCATATTCAAAGTAATGGAAAATCCATTTGAAATGTTAATCGCCCAGGCCGGCACGATTTCCGGCCATGTAAACCCATTTTTCGGCTCCCCGGCAAGGTGATGCGAGCCAAAAAAATCTCCACTTTCTCATGGCTTTTTAAATGTTTCTGTGTATCTTTGCCACCCGTTACAGATTTTTATCCGATTCTAAGTAGTATATAATAACAATTTTAATGATAAAGCAATGAAAAAAGGACTTCATCCGGCAAACTATCGTCAGGTCGTGTTTAAAGACATGTCCGACGAAAACATGTTCATCACCCGTTCAACCGTCAATACGAAAGAAACAATTGAGATTGAAGGGGTCACTTATCCGCTGGTAAAATTGGAAATCTCCAATACCTCACACCCATTCTATACCGGTAAAGCCAAATTGGTAGATACCGCCGGCCGGGTGGATAAGTTCATGAGCCGTTACGGGAACAGAAACAAAAAATAAACAGACGTTCCTCTGGAAACCGGAAAGGTCGCCCCCTTTTTGCGGGCGACCTTTTTTTTTAGCCGTCAGCTAAAGCAAACGGCAAAAAAGGGAGCA
>JAISOP010000289.1 GCA_031275525.1 Tannerella sp. | reverse complement strand
AAGTATGAAGTAAAAAATCGACTGAAAATACATTTTTTACCGAAGTATATACAATAAAATCATCCGGAAATGCGTTTCATACTGAAACATGATTCATAAAATCAGTCCGAAACCGGGTGCTGTCCGCAGACAGCGCCGAAAAACAGAGAAAAAACATGGAAAAATTCATTGCATTAAACGCATCGCACCTGAGACTGGACAACCTGGCCGGCTTAACGGCTGAAACCGTCGCCATCGCATCGCAACAGTCCGGCAGCGTCCTCGGCCCCCTGGGAACGGCCACGCTCCAGACGCTCGGCAACGTCAACACGGCCTTCCTCAAGCGCCTGCACCGGAAACGCGCCAGCGAACTGACACCGCAAATCAGGGAAAAAGGACGGCTGCGCAACGTCCTCTTTGCCGAAATCAAACGGACTTCAAAAACCGGACGCCAAAGCAGCCTGCCCGCCGTCGCCGACGCAGGAGCCCGGATGACGGCCTTTCTCGAACCCTTCCGGAAAACCGACAAAGAACCGGTGATGAGCCAGACCGCGCAGATCACAATCATCAGCTCCCGCTATGCCGCCGACGCCACGCTCGCACAGGCCGCCGCCACGCTCGGGATCGCCGCGCAGATACAGGCGCTCTTCACGGCCAGCAGCGAACTGGAAAACCTCTACAACCGGCGCCTCGACGAAATGGCCGCCGTCGAAGGCCCGGCAGCCTCCGCGCTCAAAAGCGAAACGGTAAAAGCATACAACCGCTTCTGCGCCACCATCGAAATCACGCTCTCCGTACAGCCGTCTGCGGCGCTGCAACTGCTCTTCAACGAAATGAACGGCCTCCGCCGCAAATACGTCGCCGACCGCCCCTCGCCGCTCGACGAAGCCCACACCTTCGTCGCCGCCATCGCCGGACAGCCCCATACCGGACGGCCCGTCACGCCCCTCCCCCGCGTGTTCTACCGCACCGGCAACGAACGCCGCGAACTCGTCTTCTCCCGCGACTACGCCGCCACCTACCGCAACAACGTCCGCGCAGGCGAAGCCCGCCTCCTCCTCCACGGCAAAGGCAAATACACCGGCCGCTACGAAACCACCTTCCACATCCTCCCCGACCCCTAGCCATCCGTCCCCCGGACGCAAATCCTCCCCGCAAAGGCCCGTATTCTTCCCGTAAACAGACCGGCCGTGACAAAAACGACCGTCACTGCGGAGAGCGCAGCGACGAAGCCCTCCGGCGCCGCACGCAGCGTCCGTGTTCCGGCGGCGGCGGCGCTGAAGCGTTCCGCGTCCGTGCCGGACGGGTCTCCATAAGACGGTTACCGTGCCGTCACGGAGGGGGGCGGCTTTCCGTGTAACAGGCGTTCATCTTTTTGTACGTTTGCCCGGTTATATACCGGAACCGCTGCAGGAAGTAAATAAAAAGTACTATCTTTGCCTCAAATGTTTAAACAGAGAAAAGATGAAGAAGATTTTATTTTTGTTGCCGGCTGCGGTTCTGATGTTCGTTTCGTGTGAAGGACCCGCAGGCCCTCCGGGAGAAAAAGGCGAGCCGGGATTATGGTGGTTTGTAAATGAGTATACGGTACGGTCGGATCAATGGAAACTGGTGGGCGGTACGGATGAGCTTAATTCTTATTATCAATATGAAATCCCCGTTCCCGAACTGGATAAAGACGTATTTTATGAAGGGAAGATGACCTGCTATATGTACCTGAATGAAGACTATTCCGTTCAGGCGGAGCTGCCCGAAGTCATTCATTACGGGGAATACAATCCCGATACGGGGGGAGAGAACCTCTGGACGGAAACCTATAAATGCGATTATGCGATCGGCAGCATCCTGTTCAAGGTGGAATACAGTGATTTTTTTACGGGAAACAGACCCGGCACGAAGCGATTCCGGGTGGTACTTAACTACTGATGGAAGGACGGTTTGGAATGATCGCCAAGACCCTATACGGACTGGAGGATGTCCTGGCGAAAGAGCTTGTTGCAGCCGGTGCGGAAGAGGTGGAAACAGGGCGGCGGATGGTGTCGTTTTCCGGAGATAAGGCCCTGCTTTATAAAACAAATTTTGCCTGTCGCACGGCGTTGAGGATCCTCAAACCGATTGCCCGCTTTAAGGCGGATCATGCCGATACGGTTTACCGGGAGGTGAAGGAGATCGCCTGGGAACGGTACCTGTCGCCGGAGCAGACCTTTGCCGTAGATGCGGTTGTGTATTCGGAAAAGTTTAACCATTCGAAGTTTGTAGCATACCGCACGAAGGATGCGGTTGCGGATTATTTTAATGACCGGTGCGGGAAGCGCCCCTCCGTCAGGGTCAACAATCCGGATATCTATATAAACATCCATATTTCGCATGACGACTGTACCGTCTCGCTCGACAGTTCGGGCGAGAGCCTGCATAAACGCGGCTACCGGGTCAGTCAGGTAGATGCGCCGCTGAATGAAGTCCTCGCCGCCGGAATGATCCTTCAAACGGGATGGCACGGCGAATCCGGTTTCATCGACCCGATGTGCGGCTCCGGAACGTTACTTATCGAAGCGGCGATGATCGCACTGAATATTGCCCCGGGCATTTTCCGTAAAACGTATGCTTTTGAACGGTGGCCGGATTTCGACCGGGAACTGCTGGAGGAAATCTATAATGACGAATCGGCCGAAAGGGCATTTGAATACAAATGCTATGGCTCCGACATATCGCCGGCGGCGGTCGAAAAAGCAATGAAAAACGTACGGAGCGCAGGCCTGTCGAAGTATATAGAAATTAAAACCAAACCTTTCCAGCAATATACGGAAGCGCCGCAGACGGGCATTCTGGTGACGAACCCGCCTTACGGCGAACGGATCTCTCCTGCGGATATTTTCGAACTGTATGCCATGATCGGAGAACGGCTGAAGCATGTCTTCGCCGGATATGAGGCCTGGATACTGAGCTATAAGGACGAATGTTTTGAGCAGATCGGCCTGCGTCCCAAACGGAAAATCAGACTGATGAACGGCGATCTGGAATGTGAATACCGCTGTTATGAGTTGTTTGACGGCAAGCATAAAGAATACAGGAGAGAAATCAAAGAACAGGGCGGACGGCGGACGGAGAGATCCCTGCGTAAAGAGGAGTTTCCCATGCAAAAGCCCGCCGGCACGGAACACCGCGGAAGACCGCAGGACCGGACCGGACCGGGCACTCCCGACGATGAACAGCAGGGACGCCCCGACAGATACGGAAGATCCGCCGGACGGCAGGAGACTTTTCACGGAAAACGCAACGGCGGCACCTCTTCCGGAAATAAAAAGTTTGCGGAAGAACGGTTAGCCGCCAAAGGACGCAAACTGTCCGGTGACGACAGGAAGACCGCTTTCGGGAAAAACGGCGCGTCCGGCCGGAACGGCCGGACGTTTGCCAAAGGACGTG
>JAISOP010000252.1 GCA_031275525.1 Tannerella sp. | reverse complement strand
TTCACCCCGCTTTGCGTACGTATCAGTATCGTATAGGCGCCGGCGCTGATATTGGCTGGGGAGATCAGTTTGAGGGTGCGCGGTTCGTTGAGGGCAACGGCCTTGAAGGGTATTTCCTGTTGCTGTGCACTGACCGGGAAGACGCCGGCTTGTGCTGCGTGATCTGCGTCGCTTTCGATTTTCAGGCCGTAGCCGCGTATGGTCACAATGTTGTCCCTGGTGATGACTTCGTCTATCTTTCCGATGAATCCTTGAATTTTTGAATCCTTGAATCATTGGAAGAGTTGTTTAAGTACTTCCCGGTCGTCGAAGGGGTACTTTACGCCCTTGATTTCCTGGTAATCTTCGTGTCCCTTGCCGGCCACCAGGAGGACGTCTCCCTTCCGGGCCAACTGCGCGGCCGTTTTGATGGCCTGTGCACGGTCGGCGATGCAGAGCGTGCGGCGGAGGTCGTTGGGCGTCAGTCCGGCCGCCATTTCCGCGATGATTGCGTCCGGCTCCTCAAAGCGCGGATTGTCGGAGGTCAGGATCACCAGGTCGCTCAGCCGGCAGGCTTCGCGGGCCATCAGGGGACGCTTGCCCCGGTCGCGGTTGCCGCCGGCGCCCACGACGGTCAGGATACGGCCCTTGCCGTTCAGCGCCTCCCGGATCCCGTTCAGCACGTTGACCAGCGCATCGGGCGTATGAGCATAGTCCACAATCGCCGTAAATCCCTCCGGAGCAGGGAGGGTTTCGAAGCGCCCCGCCACAGGACGCAGCAGGCTAAGGGCCACCAGCGCCTCCTCCGCCGTCCGCCCCAGGGCGCGGGCGGCGCCATAGACGGCCAGCAGGTTGTAGGCGTTGAAGCGTCCCGCGAGGGCGACGTGCACCTCGCGCCCGTCGATCCACAGTTCGGCGCCCTCGAAGTGCGACTCGATGATTTTCCCCTTGAAGTCGACCGGCGTCCGGAGGGAATACGTCAACTTGCGGGCAGCGGTGTTTTGCAGCATCACTGCACCCGACTTGTCGTCCGCATTGGTCAGCGCAAACGCGCCGGCAGGCAGGAGGTCGAAAAAACGTTTCTTGGCTTTCAGGTAATTTTCCACCGTGTGATGATAATCCAGATGGTCGCGCGTCAGGTTGGTGAAGATACCGCCGGCGAAGGTCAGGCCGCTGATGCGCCGCTGGTCGAGGGCGTGGGAACTGACCTCCATAAAGGCGTATTGGCAGCCGGCTTGCACCATGCGTGCCAGCAGGGCGTGGAGCGTGACGGGGTCGGGAGTTGTATGGGTAGCCGGGACCGCTTCGCCGTCGATGTAGTTGCAGACGGTGGAGAACAGCCCGGTCCTGTATCCCAGTTTGCGGAAAAGGTCGTAGAGCAGGGTGGCGACGGTGGTTTTGCCGTTGGTGCCGGTGACGCCCACCAGCGTGAGCCGCGTGGACGGACGGTCGTACCGGGAGTCGAGCAGCAGCCCCAGCGCGTCGGCCGCATCGGGTACGACGACAAACGCCGCCCGCCCGGCCAGCCCCTCCGGAATACGCTCGCACACCACGGCCGCGGCGCCGTTCTCCAGCGCCTTTTCCACGTAGTCATGCCCATCGACGGCCGTTCCCCTGAGAGCCACAAACAAGTCGCCCTCTTCCACCCGGCGCGAGTCGGAACGGATGTTTGAAATCCTCCGTCCGGCGTCTCCGAAGACCTGTCCGACGGGTAAACAACGAATAAGCTCCTGTAGTGTTATCTTCATTCCGGTTTATTTTTGGAATTAATTACGAAGGACGATGGAAGCGGTTTGCCCCCGCTTCACGCGCTGCCCGGGCGCCGGCGACTGGGAGACGACCTCTCCCCTGCCGGACAGGCCCACCCGCAGACCGCTCCTCTCCAGCAGGTAAACGGCGTCGCGGGCGCCCATACCCACCACGTTGGGTACCGTATTTTCCCCCAGGACGACCTCCTTTAGCCTCATCCGCCCGTCTTGCATCCGGCGTTCAACGGCCACGTAGCCGGAGGAAGGCTGGGGCTTCCGGCTCGGTTCCGTCTCTATATCCAACTCGTCCAGCAGAGCAGCCAGGGCTTCGGCATGACCGTTTTTCACCTCCGGCAGCGTGATCCTCATTGAATCGGCCTCCATCGAACGGACCTCAATTTGGGTCTTCTGGGAATAAATCTTCTCGGCAATGGTCTTGAACACGGCGCCGGACATGGTCCCCGCCGAAGGATTGCCGACGCGCGGCCGGCGAATCACCACGATGCAGGAATAGGCGGGCTTATCGGCCGGGAAATAGCCGCAAAAGGAAACCTGGTGTGACTGGTATTTGCCGCCGGAGGCAATCTGGGCGGTTCCGGTCTTGCCCGCAATCGTGACGGCTTCCGAGTACACCGGCCGGCCCGTTCCTTTCTCCACCACGTTGACCAGCATGTCCCGGACAATCTCCAGCGTCTCCTGCGAACAGATGGAGGAACGGATGACCTTGGTGGAGAAACGCTCCACCGTCTTCCCGTTCCGGCGTATTTCTTTCGTAAACACCGGGCGCACCATTTTCCCGTTGTTGGCAATGGCATTGTAGAAGGCCAGCATCTGAATCGGCGGCGCCTGCACCTCATAACCGAACGACATCCAGGGCAACGTCAACTTCGACCAGCGCGGATCGTTCGGCTTCCGGATGCGGGGCTGTCCGGCGCCGTAAACCTGCAAATCCGCATCCATACCGATCCGGCTCAGCCCGTCGGTGAACTTCTTCGGGTTATTCCGGTATCCCTTCAGGATCGTCTTGGCCACGCCGATGTTGGAGGAATACCAGATGGCTTGCGCCACCGTGATTTGATGGTAGCCGCCGCGGGCGGCATTGTGATCGACGATATTACCGCTTTCGTAACGGTAAACGCCGTTACCCGCGTCCACCACGTCGTCCGGCTTGCAGACCCCGTCCTCGAGCGCCACCATGATGGAGGGAATCTTGAAAGTCGATCCCGGCTCCAGTTGGTCGGTCAGGGCGTAGTTGCGGGTGTTGGTCTCCACATAGACGCCCGGACGGGTACGTTCCAGGTTGGAAATGGCCTTGATTTCGCCCGTAGGTACCTCCATGACGATGGCGACTCCCGTCTCGGCATCCAGGCTGCGGAGCTTGTCGCCGAGCGCCTTTTCGGTGAAGTCCTGTATTTGCAGGTCGATGGTGGTCACGATGTCCAGGCCGGGCACCGGCTCTTTCTCTATGACGCTGGTCCAGTTCTTGCCCACCCGGATGGTTGACCGGGTGCCATACTCCCCGCGCAGCAGGGAATCGTACTGCTGTTCCAGGCCGGTCTTGCCGCGGGGCAGTTCGCCGGTTTCCTTTTCGTTGTAGATGTCGCCCAGGGTGCGCGAGGCCATTGAGCCGTAACACCGCTGCCGCTGTACGATCTCCTTTTCATAGAATCCGCTGACATTCCTGCCTCTGCGCAGGAAGGGAAAGCGTTTGATCTCCTTCAGGTCGGCATACGAAACGCGCCCTTCATAGACGGGGTATTCGCGGCTTTTTGACTTCATCCCGCGGATCAGGTGATCCCTGTAGCCCTTGGCCGTGCGGTTCTTCAGTTTTTTGGAAAGGTAAAGGGCGAGCGAGTCGAGGCCGTTCCGCGAATGCAGGAACGTGTCCACACGAAAACCCTCGGCCCGGAAATCCATGTAGAGGTAGTAGCGCGGCACGTTGGTAACCATCAGCTTGCCGTCGGACGAGTAGATGTTCCCCCGGTCGGGTTTTACCAGCCGGACCGGGATTTTGTGACGTTCCGCCACGCCAATCCATTGTTCCTTTTCCCGAAAAGCAATCTTGAAAATATAAACGGAAACGGTTCCAAGGAGAGCGCCTAACAATAGTAACACGATGAGATAACGCAACAGGATGGCCTTCTTTTCCGACGTTATTTCCATCGGCTCTTCCTCTTCCGGGCCTACTTTCCTATCTTCTCCTTTCATACCTACTTATACAGAATATACGGCGGCGTCTTGGCGCTCTCCAGATTCAATCCCTGCGCCTTTACCAGTTCCTCAATCTGTGATTGACGGTTCGTACCCGCCAACTGCCCCGACAGGGCGATGGATTCGTATTTCACGTCTCTCAGTTCCCGTTGCAGGCGGTCTATCTCACGCAGTTTCTGCTGACAGTCATACCGGTTCCCGATGTCAATCAGTATCATTCCAACGACCAGCACAATCATCCATATATGCCTAATCACAAATTCATCCGTCAGCATTCCCCCGCTCAGGAAGTACAAAAGGGACAGGCGTCTTTTTTTCTTCCTTTCAGGCGATTGATTTCCTCCGTTCATCGTTCGGTTTTCTTTCTGCAATTCGCAATTTGGCGCTACGGGCACGCGGGTTACGCGCGATTTCTTCCTCGGCAGGCGTAATGACCCTGCTGTTCACCGGCGCAAAGGGCGTCAGGCGGTTGCCGAAGAAATCCTGTTCGTCTTCTCCTTCCGTGTTTCCCGTACGGAAGAACTGTTTGACCAGCCGGTCTTCCAGCGAGTGATAGGTGATAATGACCAGCCGTCCGCCGGGTTTCAAGACACGCAGGGTCTGTTGCAGCATTTCGCACAAGGCCCGCATCTCGTCGTTCACTTCGATGCGCAACGCCTGGAAGACCTTCGCCAGGAACTTCTTTTCCTTCTCCCTGCCGGCGAAGGGCTGAAGGGCAGCTCGTAAGTCCTGAACGGTTTGCAGGGGTTTCTCCGCACGCAACTCGGCAATCCGGGCGGCTATCTTCCGGGCGTTTTTTAATTCCCCGTAGGTCCGGAGGAGTTCGGCCAGGGTTTCTTCGGAACAGGTGTTCAGCACCTCGGCAGCTGTTTGTCCGGCACGTCTGTTCATTCGCATGTCCAGCACGCTGTCGAAACGGAAAGAAAAGCCGCGCGTCTCGTCGTCAAAGTGATGCGACGAGACGCCCAGGTCAGCCAATATCCCGTCCACCTGCGTTTCGCCGTGGTAACGCAAGAAATTGGACAGGTAACGGAAATTACTGCGTACAAAAATAAACCGCTCGTCGGCCGGGATATTGGTTTCCGCATCCGCATCTTGGTCGAATCCGTACAATCTTCCCTCATTTCCCAAGCACGCCAATATACCCCGGGAATGTCCTCCTCCGCCGAAAGTGAGGTCCACATACACCCCCTCCGGACGGATATTCAATCCCCTCAGACTCTCCTCAAGCAGTACCGGCACATGATACAATATATTATTTCCATTCATTTTTTAGCCTTTCCACAAACCGTTCCGATTATTTGCCTATAATGTCCGTAAAGGTACATACTTTTTCTTAATCTCCAGTTATACACAAAATAAAGTTTTCAACAAAGCCGTATGATCCGGTTTCCGGTTATACCGCAGGCAATATAAT
>JAISOP010000111.1 GCA_031275525.1 Tannerella sp. | reverse complement strand
TCGGGTCGTGCTGTAGGGGCGTATCGCATACGCCCTCATGGTCCAAGGATACGACCGGGGGGGCGAGGGGAATAAACCCAAAATGTCCATTAGGGTATAACTAATTGATAATGAATATTCATCCGAATGGACGCCATTAGCAAATAAGATTTGCAACACTGTAATAATCAATAGAATATAGCGCATTAATTCTGTTCAAAACGGCACTTTGAAGATGAACGAATGCTAATGGACATTTTGGGTTCATTCCAATCCTATAAATCATACAAATCACATAAATCACAGTTCATACAAAGGCACGTTATTTCCGGCGGGCTGTATGAAATTTATTAAGGGACTAACCACTAACCACTAACCACTAACCACTTTCTTGATAACCTTTTACTTCACACGTTTGGAAATCGCAGCATTTTCATGTAATTTTGGCCGATTAATCAGGAAAGGTGAACATGTATTATAAAATCGTCTGGTCTGTTCTGTTTGCAGGATGGAGCTTTTTTTTTGCGGAAGCCCAATCGTTCCGCCATCCGCTTGACTTTCCGGCCTCCCTGAGCGGAAACTTCGGTGAATTGCGGGCCAATCACTTTCATTCGGGTATCGACTTCAAGACGCAGGGCGTGGAGGGAAAAAGCGTACATGCCGTATGCGACGGGTACGTCTGCCGGATTGCGGTTAGTCCCTGGGGATACGGAAACGTTATCTACCTGGCACACCCGGACGACAGCCTGATGACGGTCTATGCCCATTTACAGCGCTTTTCCGGAGCGATTGCCGGCAGGGTGAAGGAATGGCAATACGAAGCCGAACGTTTCGCGATAGACTTGAGGTTCGAACCGGAACAGTTTCCCGTCAACCGGGGCGATGTCATCGGTTTCAGCGGAAATTCAGGCAGTTCGGGCGGCCCCCACCTGCATTTTGAGGTGCGGGACCTGTCTGCGGACGAACCGGTGGACCCGTTGCCCTTTTATGAGAAACAGATAAAGGATTCGCGTCCGCCCAAGGTACGGGCGGTGATGGCTCATCCGGTGGAAAGCCGGGGGGTGGTAAACGGCTCTTCCCGGAAGCAGCAGTGGACGACCTCCGTCCGGCACGACGGCACAACCGTCCTGAATGAACGGATAGAGGCCTGGGGCAAAATCGGGTTCAGCCTCCAGGCGAATGACTACATGGATGGTACAACCAATATCTATGGCGTTAAGGAACTGCGTCTGTTCGTTGACGGGGAGGAGTTGTTTTCCAGCGTCATCGACCGGTTTTCCTTCGACCAAACGCGCTACCTGAATGCGTGGGTGGACTATGAAACATGGCGCGAACAGCGGGTCTTTTTCATGAAAACCTTCGTGGAGCCGGGGAATCGCCTGCGTTTCATTACCAGCAGGAATGGAGGCTTCCTGACCGTTGATGAGCCGCGAGTATATCACCTGGAATTTCTTTTAACGGATGCCTTCGGAAACAGTGAAACGTTTGCTATGGAGGTTACCGGGAAAGAGCAGGACATCCCGCTTTGCGACAAGCTGGGTACGACGCCGTTTTTCCGGCAGGAAGACAGTCGTTTCGGAGCAAAGGGAATCCGCCTGCTGATTCCCGAAAAAAGCCTGTATTCGCATCTGGACTTCCGTTATGCCTGCCGGGAAGACTCGGCGTATTTTTCCGGCGTACACCGGCTCCACGACCGGCCGGTCGCGCTGCACCGTCCGGCACGCCTGTCGCTCTTTCTTCTGCGCGACGTGTTGACGGAGACGCACCCTTACGGCATTGTCGCCTTGCGCAACGGACGGCCGTCGTGGATAGGCGGCGTTTACCGGGACGGCTGGCTGGAGGCGGATATCCGGGAATTGGGACTGGAATATGCAGTAGCGGCAGACACGGTTGCTCCGGAAATCACGCCGCTTTATCCCGGGCAATGGGTTCGCAACCAAACCATCACCTTCCGCTTGACGGACAACCTGAGCGGCATAGACTCGTACCGCGGGACCATCGACGGGCATTACGCCCTGTTTGAAATGGACGGCAAGAAATCCTCCATCAGGTACACCTTCGATGCCCGTCGCCTGTCGCGCGGGAAGCACGTTTTGGCCCTGACCGTTCAGGATGCCTGCGGCAATACCGCCTGCTACGAAAAGACGTTTACCTGGTAATCCTAACGGCTGTCCGGAAATAAACCATTCATTTACAAGTCTGTTTTTCGCATTCCTTCAGCCCGAAAACGCTTACTTGAGTTTTTCAAGACCGGGGCTTATTTATCACTGCGGCAAACAGTTTATGCCGGGTATGCACTATCCTGTAATTCGGATTGGTATCCAGGATTATTTTTTCCAGCACTTCGGGGTCATCCGGCAAATGATAGGTGCATATCGCCAGTTTCGGCGCAAATGTTTTTAGCACATGCGAGGCTCCGCGCAGCATATCCCGTTCGGCTCCCTCGATATCGGCTTTGATGAAGTCCACTTTCAGTTTGTTTTCCTCCACGAATTGGTCAAGCGTGGAAAGCGTTATTTTTTCCGTTGCCGTGCCAACCGGCATGATCATGGAATTTGATCCGCTGTTTTCTTTATCAATGGAGATGGTCGCCTGGCCGTTGATGTTACCCAGTCCTTTTTGTACGGGATAGATTTTGCCGCGTCCCGCACGGTTTAATTGTTCCGTTTTGCATAACAGGTCAAACAGGCTTTTTACAGGCTCGAAAGCATAGACGGTAGCTCCCCTGTTTGCGGCGTAAGCGCTGAAATCGCCTATCCATGCGCCGGCGTCAATCACCGTATCCTCTTTTTGTACCGTTACATCAAACGCTCCGTCGGTATAAGAATAAGGGCCTTCCATCATATATGGATCCAGATATTCGACCACAGAGCGGTCATGGTTGTCTTCGAAAAAATAGGGCACCGTGAATGTATCTTCAAAAGCCGAGACGAGTGTGATGATTTGTTCCCGGTCATTTGAAATGTCGGGAATTTTAGCTCCACCGATGTCAAACCAGGACTCTTCCCCGTTTTCTATCAGCCATTCTTTCCGGTATATCCGTAATTTTTTTCTGTTAGTCCGTTCCGTCATCTTTTTGTAAACTACAGAAGAAAAAGCAGGTGATATTTTTAACTTGCGTGCTATTGCTTTGAGGAAATAAAGGCAGTAATTCCAGTATTTGTTTTGCCTTCCGATTAAAGGAGTTTTTAACGTTCTCATTTTTTTAATTTTTATATTCAGGGATTTTCAACAATCAGTTTTTCGAGTTTCTCTCCTGCGGCGTCGAATGAACAGGCGCTCATTCCTGCTGTCCGGCATTCGGCAGACATTCGGGCATATTCGTCGGGGCTAAGCCTTGCGATGTATTCTATGCCTTTAGCAAGGTCGGCGCTGTTGCCGAGTTCGGCAAGATAGCCGGTGTGTCCGGTGCGTATCAGATCGACGGCGGCGCCGGTGGCAAAGGCCACGGTTGGAAGGCCGCACAGCATGGCCTGTCCCAAAATGCCGGGGCCGGAGTCTTCCAGTGTGGGACAGACGAATAAAGTAGCTGCATTGAAGGCTTTTACCATGTCCTGTTCCGACAAATAACCCAGGTGTATCATCGGCACGGAACAGTCATACATTCCGCTTGCGGCAGGGAACCGCTTTCCGGCTGCAATTAACAAATAATCAGCATCCCCCCCCCCCCCGGGGTGGGTGTTGTGTGGGAGGTGGGTGGGTGGGTGGGGGGGTTGGGGGGTCGCGTGGGGGGGGTGGGGTG
>JAISOP010000212.1 GCA_031275525.1 Tannerella sp. | reverse complement strand
AAAGGTCGTACCTTCGCGCTATTCCTCCAGGTCTTTATCGACCGAACGACCGTTTTTCCCCGATGAACGGGATAAAAAGACGGACGGAGCGCCGCTGTCGCCCCCCCCCCCCCGCACGTTTGCACGGAAGGGGTTTGTCACGCAGTAGCGCTCCAGTATCTTCCACCCCGCACAGGTACAGATGCCGCGCATGAAAATCAGGAAGAGCGTATTGTGCACGTCCGCATGGCTCAACGGGCCGCACGTCGGAGAGGGCTGCTGCATGTCGAGCTGTTTGTCGGCCAGCCGGGCAATGAGGTCGAAGTCTATATCGGAACGGAAAACGCCTTCGCTGACGCCCTTTCGCAGCAGGAACATCGACATGCTCATGAAATGCTGCTTGTTGCGCTTCACACACTCGTACGCTGCGGGATAGCGCCGGATGTCTTCATAAAACGCCTCGCAGAACCGGACAGGCGTGTCCGTCAGCTTCTCGTTGAGGAGCAGGGCGATTTCCAGCGCCGTCCAGGTCTCTTTCGTCAGGCGGTCGAGGTATTCGCCGATGCGTTTGAAAAAGGTGTCGAGTATCTGCACGAGCAGCGTTTCCTTGTCGTCGAAAAATTCGTAGAGCGTGCGTTTCGACACGCCGGCCTTCGCGGCGACATCGTCCATGCTGACCTTCCTGACGCCGTTGCGGGCAAAGAGTTCGAGCGTTACCGTTATAATATGTTCTTTCAACATGTCATTCGTTTCTAAATACGGCGGCAAAAGTAGCCGGTGCAAAGTAAACCGGAAAGGTGTAATACAGTACATAATTAGTCAAAATAATGCCGGGAACATGCTGTAAAACTTTTTTATTCCCGGATAATGAAATATGACTGGTGAAAAACAAAACTCCGGCAAAAATGCATATATTTGCCGCCTCATAACATATCCGTAAAACAGTAAAAATATGATTGCCGAATTATTGCATGACCTGAGGGAGCGCAGAGACGCGCTGGTGTCGCTGGAAAATTTCCGGAACGACGTTGTGCTGATAGAGTTTGACCGTTCGCAGCCGGGGGCGGACGTCAACGGGATGCGATTCCTCAATACCGCACCGACACGCTACGAGGCACTGACGCTGGTGGGCGTCATGAAGGGCGAAGTAACCTTTTCGATCGACTACATCACGCATCAGGTGCCGGAAAACGGGATCCTGTGGATCCTGCCGACCCATATCGCGCAGCCGGTAAGCGCCACGCCGGATTTCAGGTGCTGGGCGCTGCTGCTCTCCAAATCGCTGCTGGAGGAGGACGGGCGGCCGCCGTCACGCTACAGCGAGCCGCTCATGCCCTACATGCAGCTGAAGAAAAAACCGTTCTGCGTGTTCGAGCCTGAAGAGTTCCGCACGCTGTACGGCGACCTGCAGACGCTGAAAATGCGCATGAAGCAGGAAACGCACGTGTTCCACCGCGAGATTGTGAGCAACACGCTGAAGGCGTTTCTTCTCGACATGGGCAATTTCTTTTTTTCGCGCCGGGAAAACATCTATTCGCCGGTACTGACACGCCGGGAGGAAATTTTCTCCAATTTCCTGAAGCTCCTCGCCCGGCACTGCGTCGAGGAACACGAGGTGTCGTTCTATGCCGGCAAGCTCTGCATCACGCCGCAGTACCTCTCGCTCGTGCTCAGGGAGCAGAGCGGCCGTTCGGCCAGCCGGTGGATACAGGATGCCCTGATGGTGGAAGCGAAGAGCCTGCTGAAAATGCCGCGCATCAGCGTACAGGAAGTGGCCGGCCGGCTCCACTTTCCCGACCAGTCGACCTTCGGCAAGTTCTTCAAAAAACATGAGGGGCTCTCGCCGGTGGCTTTCCAGAAGGGGAAAAGCAAGTGATACACGTTGCGCTCCTGTAGTATCTGTCGCCAAAGGAGGGTACGGGAAGGCCGCCGGCGTTTCTTCTTCCGGTGGAAACTCTACTTAAAGGTTTCGGCTAATTGTTTCAGTACGATGACCGGCGATTTCTGTTCGTAGAGGATGCCGTATAGCGCGTCCAGGATGGGCATGTCGGCCCGGCATGTCCGGTTGATTTCGTAAATACGCTTGACGCCGTAATAGCCTTCGGCAATCATTTCCATTTCGAGTTGGGCGGTTTTGACCGAGTATCCCTTCCCGATCATGGCGCCGAAGGTGCGGTTGCGGCTGAAGCGCGAACAGGCTGTGACGAGCAGGTCGCCCAGGTAAGCCGAATCGGTGATGTCGCGCTCCGTTACGTGCACGGTATCCAGGAAGCGCCGCATTTCCCGGATGGCGTTCGAGAGGAACACGGCCTGGAAATTGTCGCCGTATTTCATCCCGTGGCAGATGCCGGCCACAATGGCGTACACGTTTTTCAGCACACAGGCATATTCAATCCCCGTCACGTCCTGCGAGCAGGAACTTCTCAGGTAGGGGTTGTCGAAGACGCGGCAAAGTTGTTTCGCCCTTTCCTGATCCTTGCAGGCAATGGTCAGGTAGGAGAGCCGTTCCATCGCGATTTCTTCCGCGTGGCACGGCCCTGCAATGATCGCCAACTGTTCTTCCGGGAGGCCGTAATAGCGGATGAAATAATCGGTCACCAGCATGTTTTCATCCGGCACAATCCCCTTGATGGCCGAGATGAGGAACTTGTCCGTCAAAGGGATTTTGAGTTTTTTCAGGTGCTGTTTGAGGAAAGGCGACGGTGTGACGAAGAGGATCGTGTCCGAGTCCCTGACGGCGCGGTTGATGCTGGCGTAAAAGGTGATGCGGTCGGTGTCGAAAGTGATGGCGGGGAGGTAGGCCGGATTGTGTTTCATCCGCTTGAAGTCTTCGATACGGTCGGGACGGCGCATGTACCAGTTGATCTGTGGCTGGGTCGAAAGTACGATTTTGGCGAGTGCGGTGGCCCAGCTTCCTCCGCCGAGGATGGCTATTTTACCGGGAAAATTCATCGGGTTTGTGTTTGTGGGCCGGAGACCGACCGGATCCATGCCTCCACTTCAGGGGCGGAAGGATTTTCCAGTTCCAGTTTATATTTTTTGTTGATGTCGAACAGCGCCTGGCGGAGGAGTTGGGGATTGGCGCCGGAAAGCGATTCCACCGTGAGGTAGCCGGCCTTGTGCAACACCGGCGCCCAAGCCTTGGCGATGCCGTGCGCCTCGTACTTTTCCGGCGGGTCTTTCTTCACGGGCGTCTCCGGACGCATCTGCGGAAAGAGCAGCACTTCCTGGATACTCTCCCGGCCGGTCAGCAGCATGACCAGGCGGTCCATCCCGATGCCCATGCCGCTGGTGGGCGGCATACCGTATTCCAGCGCCCGCAGGAAATCCTCGTCGATGTACATGGCTTCGTCGTCGCCCTTTTCCGACAGGCGCAACTGTTCCTCGAAGCGCTGCCGCTGGTCGATGGGGTCGTTCAGTTCCGAGTAGGCGTTGGCTATTTCCTTCCCGTTAATCATCAGTTCAAAACGCTCCGTCAGTTCAGGACGGGTGCGGTGACGTTTGGTGAGCGGACTCATCTCGACGGGATAGTCGGTGATGAAGGTCGGTTGGACGTAGGCCTGTTCGCACTTCCGGCCGAAGATGGCGTCGATCAGTTTGCCTTTGCCCATCGTCCCGTCCTGTTCCACGCCGAGCCTGTCGCAGGCGGCACGCAGTTGGTTTTCGTCCATGCCGCCGATGTCGATGCCGGTATGTTCCCGGATGGCCTCGGTCATCGTCACCCGGCGGTAGGGCGGCTTGAAATCAATCTCCCTGTTGCCCACTTTGACCTTCGTACCGCCCAGCACTTCCATGCAAATCCGCTCGAGCAACTGTTCGGTGAACGCCATCATCCAGTTGTAATCCTTGTAGGCGACGTAGATTTCCATCACCGTAAACTCCGGGTTGTGTGTACGGTCCATTCCTTCGTTGCGGAAGTTGCGGCTAAATTCGTAAACTCCGTCAAAGCCTCCGACGATGAGGCGTTTGAGGTACAATTCGTTGGCGATGCGCAGGTAGAGCGGGATGTTCAGCGCATGGTGGTGCGTGATGAACGGTCGGGCGGCGGCGCCTCCGGGGATGGTCTGCAGGACGGGCGTATCGGCTTCGATGTATCCCCTTTCGTTGAAGAAGGTGCGCATGGAATTGAATATTTTCGTGCGCTTGAGGAAGATGTCCTTCACGCCGCTGTTGACCACCAGGTCCACGTAGCGCTGGCGGTAGCGCAGTTCCGGATCGGTGAAGCCGTCGTAAACGACGCCGTCCTTTTCCTTGACAATGGGCAGGGGACGCAACGACTTGGCGAGCAGGGTCAGTTCGCGGGCATGAACGGAGATTTCGCCCGTCTGCGTGCGGAAAACAAATCCCCGGACGCCGACGATATCGCCGATGTCCAGCAGTTTCTTGAAGACCGTGTGATAGGGTTCGGTATTGTTTTCGTCCTCCGGGCAGAGGTCCTCGCGTGTGAGGTATATCTGGATGCGTCCGGTCGCATCCTGTAGTTCCATGAAAGAGGCTTTCCCCATGATGCGGCGGCTCATCATCCGCCCGGCGACGGTCACCCGGCGCGGTTCGGCGCCGTCCCTGAACGACGCCTTGATTTCGCCGGCATATCCGTCCACCTCGTAAGCTGCCGCAGGGTAAGGGTCGATCCCCCTCCGGCGCAATTCTTCTACACTGTTGCGCCGGATGATCTCCTGTTCGCTCAATTCCAATATATTCATTTTTCTCTTCTTTTTGAAATACGCCGCAAAAGTACGAAAAATAAGGAATCCGGAGAGATAGCAAAGAGAATTCAAAGATTCAAAAGGCTCGTTTTTTTGAATCTTTGAATCTTTAGCGACTTGCCGAGTTTCGGCAAGAGGGATCCGCTCAGGATTGCGACTTGCCGAGCTTCGGCAAATAGGGATCCGCTCAGGTCTGCGGGGGAGATTCCCCTCCCGCACCCCCCTTATTTCCTTCACAGGGAAGGAAAATACGGGGGACAGGAAGAAGGAGATGACCAAAGCCGCTAAGGGAACAGGGTTTATACAGTCGGTGCGACCCTTCGGATTGCCTCAAAAAAGGTATCTTTGCAACCCTAAACATCAATAGAGACGAGCCATGTCAAAGAAAAACGATACGGGTAAAGAGGGTGAAGCCGTTGCCTGTTCCTGGTTGCGGGAACACGGTTACACGATTTTGCAAACCAACTGGCGGTTCCACCGTTATGAACTGGACATTGTGGCCACCAACGGCCGGGAACTGGTGGTGGTGGAGGTGAAAACACGTGCGGAGAATTACCTGGTTCCGCCCGAACAATCCGTCGGACTTTCCAAAATCCGGCGGATTGCCGCCGCAGCGGATGCATACGTTCAAAAATACAAAGTGGCGCTTCCCGTCCGCTTCGACCTCATCAGCCTGACACAAAAGGGACCGGCTTGCACGGTTTCCGAACATATTAAGGACGCTTTTTTGGCGCCTGTAAACGGATGATCCTTCTTTTTGGAAAATATGAAAACGGCAGATTTTGAATTTCCCCCGGTGATTTACCTGGAAGAGACCGACTCCACCAACCGGGAGATACGCACGCGGGCGGAGGCCGGCGAGTTGATGAACGAAAGCGCACTCATGGCCGCCTTCCAAACCGCCGGACGCGGACAGGCCGGCTCGAGTTGGGAGTCGGAAGCCGGCCGGAACCTGCTATGCAGTCTCCTGTATTGCCCGGTTGGTTTGCCGGCCGCGCAGTCTTTTGTCCTTGCCGAGATGGCGGCTTTAAGTGTCAAACATATACTGGACAGGCACGTATTGGCCGTCACCGTCAAATGGCCAAATGATATTTACTGGCATTCCCGGAAAATCGGCGGCATCCTGATCGAAAACGAATTCGACGGAAACCGGGTGACCCGTTCCATTATCGGTATCGGCTTGAACCTGAATCAGGAAATCTTCCGGAGCGATGCGCCGAATCCGACATCGCTGTCGCAAATCACCGGCCTCCGCTATGCCCCCCAAGAGATGCTCGAAGCGTTGCGCGTCGAATTTCACCGATTGGCCGGGCGGCTGGAGTCGGACGGGCAGGAAAGGATTCACCGGGAATATATGGAGGCACAGTACCGGAACGACGGATTTTATCCTTATAAAGATACCGGCGGGCGTTTTGAAGCCCGTCTCCGGGCAATTGAACCCTCCGGCCACCTGCTTCTCGAACGCCGGGACGGCGCCGTGTCCCGCTACGCCTTCCGGGAAGTCCGCTATCTTTAGCACTGTCAGGAAATAAACCCTCCATACAGGTGTTTTTCGCATTCCTTCAGCCCGAAAAGGTTTACATACCGGTATGCACGCCTTTTGGGGCTTTGTGCGGCAAAAAGCATTTCCCCTCAATGGGTAGGGCTTATTTCCGGACAACTCCTTAGATTCAAAAATTGGCTACCTTTGCCATCCAAATAACTGAAATATGAATAAATACAATCGCATTCTACTGAAATTAAGCGGAGAGTCGCTGGCCGGCGGAAAACCATACGGGATAGATGAAGCGCGTCTCCGTGAATACGCCCGGCAAATCGGGGAAGTGGCCGAAAGAGGGATTCAAGTCGGGATTGTCGTTGGCGGGGGAAATATTTTCCGTGGCTTGAGCGGCGAATCCAAAGGTTTTGACCGCGTCAGGGGTGACCAGATGGGTATGCTGGCCACGGTAATCAATAGCCTGGCGCTCCATTCGGCGCTGGAGGTCGCGGGAGTGAAATCGACCGTCCTGACGGCCATCCGCATGGAACCGGTTGGCGAATATTACAGCAAGTGGCGTGCCGTCGAACGCTTGCAGCAGGGGTATGTCGTGATGATGGCCGGCGGTACGGGGAATCCGTTTTTCACGACCGACACGGCCGCCTGCCTGCGTGCCGTCGAAATCGAAGCCGACGTCCTTTTGAAGGGTACCCGCGTGGACGGTATCTATACGGCCGACCCGGAAAAGAATCCCGCCGCCGTGAAATATGATGAAATCACGTTCGACGAAATCTATGCCGGCGGATTGCAGGTTATGGACTTGACGGCCATTACGCTCTGCAGAGATAACCGTATGCCGCTCATTGTATTTGACATGGACACGGCCGGCAATCTGCAAAAGGTGATCAACGGCGAACCGGTCGGAACGCGGGTAATAAGGTGATCCTCCACGACGGGAAGCGCTTCGTCCTTGCAATTGTAGTTCCGTGTTCTCATATCCCCTTTTTTCTCACGGGAATCTCAAAAGGTTCCCTGGAATAAAAGGATATGAATCCAAGCGTTTGATAATTTTGTTACACAGGAGCGGAGCGCCGGAAAACCCGCCCGACTTTTTTTTGCGTTAAAAGCGGTAAATTCGTTCGGAATAAGTACCTTTGCTCTCAAAAAAATGTGTATGAATATCAATTATGTGTATGTAATTATTGGCCTGTGGTTAGCCTTGCTAACAGGGGTGAGTTGTAAGCCGTCGGAATCCCATTTTATTTCCGACAAAACATGTCGAAACGAAGTTGTACAGGCATTTGAGGCCAAACGGGCCGCTTTTGCCGACCGTACCCTTTTCGGGGTGTTTGACCGGGAGATGACGCTTCGCGAACGTGAGGCGCTGATGTTCCTCTACGCCTGGATACCCGTCGGCGATGTGGCCGACTATCCGGGCGAGTTTTATCTGGCGAATGTGCGTGCCAGCTTCACCGCGCAAGAGGAAATGCCCTGGGGAAAGGATATTCCCGAAGAGGTCTTTCGCCATTTCGTGCTGCCCGTGCGCGTCAACAACGAAAATCTGGATAACAGCCGGATGGTCTTTTACGAGGAGCTGAAGGAGCGCGTAAAGGGGCTTTCGCCGTACGAGGCCGTGCTGGAAGTCAACCATTGGTGTCATGAAAAGGTGATCTACATGCCGTCCGACGGGCGGACAAGCTCGCCGCTGGCTTCCGTCAAAACGGCTGCCGGACGTTGCGGCGAGGAATCGACCTTCACGACCGCCGCCCTGCGTGCCGTCGGCATCCCCGCGCGACAGGTTTACACGCCCCGCTGGGCGCATACCGACGACAACCATGCCTGGGT
>JAISOP010000329.1 GCA_031275525.1 Tannerella sp. | reverse complement strand
CATCATTGTTTAAACATAAAATAATACCAGTACGTATCTCCGAACGATTTTTTCACGTAATCAGCCACGCGCGGTTTGTTCCTGTTCTCAAGAATAAATCTTTTGTACTGTTCAAAACGCGCAATAACAGGCCGGGACACCCCCTTTTCCCGCCACGAAGCGGGATCGTTTTCATTGAGCACGATAACCGCTTCCTGAAAAGACAGCGGCAGGCCGGGCAGGGCCTCCGTCCCCAGGTATTTATCAATCAGCTCTCCGAAGAGCGTCGACTGTTTCATCAAAAGATACATCGCCCCAGCATACTCTATCGCCGTGCGGTTATCCGGATTACTCACCGAGAGGCTTATCAGATCCCGGTCCCGCGGCTGGGCCGAGAAGAGGAAGTTCGCTGCCGGCAAAGACCTGCGCCGCTTCCCCAGCTCCGGGTTCCGGCTCACCGCTTCGTCATCGCCGAGATAGCGGCGCATCCCTTTCGCCCAATTGCGGTAATAAAGACTCTTTTCCAGCAGGGCAATATACTTTTCTGCCACGGCATATTCGCCACAGATGAGATTCGTTTCCACCAGACGCTGCAACATACGCCCCGTGCGGTGTCCCGGCGAACCGACATTCGCTTCGAAGGCCATCTGCATGGCAGCGCCCGTATGTCCGATCGCATAATAAATATCACAGAGCAACATTGACGACACGTGGGAATTATTCATCGGGATAAAAAGAGACTGCGGGCCTTTCTGGTCGAAGGTAAACATCCGCCCGGCCAGTTCGCCCTTCTCCGCAAGCGCAAGATTCAGGAAACAGAGATACAGATAATTGGAGATCTCCCCCCGATTCATCTCAATAATCCGGTCAAACCGCCTGTTCCGGCAATGATACTCCATCTCTTTAAACTTCAGCGAGCGCCGGTCGCCGTATGCCTCCAGGCCGTAAAAGAACGCCGAGCCGGCCAGGACCGTCCGGAGCAGGATTCCCGCATACCGTTTCTTTCCGCCGCGCGTCTTTACGGAACGCAACAGACGGCCTGCCGCCATGCTCAACGGAAGGAGTATCCACGGCATATACAGCAATATACCGGGAGGTTTCAGCGCTTCCTGATAATACATATCCGGAAGCAGGGCAAACCGGTATTCACCCACAAAAGCATATCTGACGCTCAGGAAGGCCAGCAGAAGCACTTCCGCGCAGGGAACAAGAAACAGCCGGCATCGCGAAGGAGCGGAAAGCCATTCTCCGGCAAAGACGGAGATGACGAACAAAACGGCCACCGACCCGCCCCACCAAAAAAGAAGAAATGCCGAAAGAACGGCATACGCCGCCCTCCCGCGGACATTCCCGATCTTCCCGTACACACAGAGGCACAGCAACGCCATCAGGTAAGCAACCGTACCCTGTATAAAATAATTGAAATCCAACTGTATGAAAAGCAGGCTGAAGACCGGCAACAGCGACCGGAGGTAGCCGCCCGTCAAGCCGCCGTCCATGCGTCTAAAGATGATCCGGAGCAGGACGCCCGCGCCTGCCGGCAGCACGGACGTAATAAGCGCCCCGGCATAAGGATAAATAAAAAACTGGGTCAGGAACTCTCCGATAAGCAAGCTCAGGCCGCCCGTTTTCTGCAAGGCAGAAAAGAGATAGTCGCCGTCGAATAAAAACAGCCGGTACTGTTCGATATGGTAGAAATGAAACCGGTATACCGATTGCAGAAAGACCGACAGGATCAACCACAACAGGATAAAAAACACGACATTTTTATTTTTCGCACACACCGCTCGCTGTTTTAGAACCTTTCCCGCACCTTTCCCTGTCTCCCTGCGGGGTTATCCTTCGATAGCGGCCTGTGCGGCAGCGAGGCGTGCGACCGGCACCCGGTAAGGCGAGCAGCTGACATAGTCAAGCCCTACCGTGTGACAGAACTTCACCGACGAAGGTTCGCCGCCATGTTCGCCGCAGATACCGCATTTGAGGTCCGGGCGAACCGAGCGGCCTTTTTCGGTAGCCATACGAACCAGCTGTCCGACGCCGTTCCGGTCGAGCACCCGGAAAGGATCGTCGGGCAATATTTTCATATCCAGGTAGGCCGGGAGGAAGGACGCGATATCATCGCGGCTGTAGCCGAACGTCATCTGCGTAAGGTCGTTCGTACCGAAGGAGAAAAATTCCGCCTTGCCGGCAATGCGGTCTGCCGTAAGCGCCGCGCGCGGTATTTCGATCATCGTTCCGACTTTAAACGCCACCCGGTCGCCCCGTTCGTCGAACAGTTCGGCAGCCGTCCGGCGTATCACGTCCTCCTGGGCGGCAAACTCGTGTGATATACCCGTCAGCGGCACCATGATTTCCGGGAGCGTCTCCACCCCTTCCGCTTTCAGGTCGAGGGCGGCGCCGAGGATGGCGCGTGTCTGCATCTCCGTGATCTCCGGGCAGGTATTCCCCAGGCGGCAGCCGCGATGTCCGAGCATCGGATTGGCTTCATGAAGCGATTCCACCCTTTCGCGGATGCAGTCATACGTCACGCCCATGATTTCGGCCAGTTCGCGCTGTTCCTTTTCATGGTGAGGCACAAACTCGTGGAGAGGCGGGTCCAGCAGGCGAACCGTCACCGGACAGCCGGCCATCACCCGGAAGATGCCTTTGAAATCCTCCTGCTGGTAGGGCAATATTTTCTCCAGCGCACGGCGCCGTCCTTCGACCGTTTCGGCCAGGATCATTTCACGCATGGCGCGGATCTTTTCACCTTCGAAAAACATGTGTTCCGTACGGCACAGTCCGATACCAACAGCTCCGAATTCGCGGGCTTTTTCCGCGTCATGCGGTGTATCCGCGTTCGTACGCACAAGCAGTTTCGTATATTTATCGCAGAGGGCCATCAGTTCCGAGAAATCGGCGTCCGGTTCGGCCTCCTTCGTCGCCACGGCGCCGAGGTAAACCTCTCCGGTAGAGCCGTTGAGCGAAATAAAGTCGCCTTCCTGCAGGGTGACGCCGCCTGCCCGGAGGCATCCGGCCGCATAGTCGACGACGAGTTCGCCCGCTCCGGAGACGCAGCACTTGCCCATGCCGCGTGCTACGACCGCCGCATGTGACGTCATGCCGCCGCGTGCGGTCAGGATGCCTTCCGCAGCCGCCATGCCGGCCAGGTCTTCCGGCGACGTTTCCACGCGCACCATGATCACCCGTTCGCCTGCAGCCGCCCGGACGGAAGCGTCGTCGGCATTAAAGACGATCCTGCCGCTGGCCGCACCCGGCGAGGCGGCCAGGCCTTTGGTCAGGACTTTTGCCCGGCGGAGCGCCGCCGTGTCGAACACCGGGTGGAGAAGCTCGTCCAGTTTATTCGGCTCGACACGCATGACGGCCGTCTTTTCGTCTATCACCCCTTCACGCAGGAGGTCCATCGCTATCTTTACCATCGCCGCACCGGTACGCTTGCCGCTCCGCGTCTGAAGGAACCAGAGCCGGCCTTCCTGCACGGTAAATTCCATGTCCTGCATATCCCGGTAATGATTTTCCAGTTTTTGCTGCAGGGCATCCAGCTGTCCGTAGATCTCCGGCATGGCTTCTTCCATTGACGGATATTCGGCGCGGCGTTTTTCTTCGGAGATGCCGGCCAGTTTCGCCCATCTTTCGGAACCGGTTTTCGTAATCTGCTGCGGCGTGCGGATGCCGGCTACTACGTCTTCGCCCTGTGCATTGATGAGGTATTCGCCGACGAAGCGGTTTTCCCCCGTGGCGGCGTCGCGGCTGAAGGCCACGCCCGTGGCGGACGTCCGGCCCATGTTGCCGAAGACCATGGCCTGTACGTTGACGGCCGTGCCCCATTCGGCCGGGATGCCTTCCATCTTGCGGTAGAGGATGGCACGGTCGTTCATCCAGCTGTCGAATACGGCGCAGACGGCGCCCCACAGCTGTTCGCGGACATCGTCGGGGAAATCGCGGCCGGTCTGCTTCCTGACGGCTTCCTTAAAGCGTGCCGTCAGTTCCTGCAGGTCTCCGACGGTCAGTTCCGTATCCAGCCGGACGCCTTTCGCTTCTTTTACGCGGTCGATTATGACTTCAAAGGGATCGGCTTCGTTCTTTTCAAAGGGCTTCATTCCCAGTACGACGTCGCCGTACATCTGCACAAAGCGGCGGTAGGAATCCCAGACGAAGCGCGGATTTCCCGTCCTCTCCGTCAAGCCTTCCACGACGTCCTCATTCAGTCCCAGGTTCAGGATCGTATCCATCATGCCGGGCATCGAAGCGCGGGCGCCCGAGCGGACGGATACGAGCAACGGATTCCCGGCGTCGCCGAACGTCGCGTTCATCTGCCTTTCCACCCCGGACAGCGCATGTTCCACGTCGTCTTTCAACAGCGCGACGACGGCTTCTTTTCCTTTCTCATAGTATTCATTGCATACCTCCGTCGTGATCGTGAAACCGGGGGGAACGGGCACCCCGATCAGATTCATTTCGGCCAGATTGGCGCCTTTTCCTCCGAGCAGATTTTTCATCTCTGCCCGCCCTTCGGCTTCGCCGTTTCCGAAAGTGTACACTCTTTTCTTTTCCATTTGACTGTGTGTTTTTATGTATGTATCATTTATATTGTCTTGCAACATCAACGCTGCAAAGATACGATTTTTTCATTCATTGGCATCCGGTTACATAATAAATGACAGCGGCCGGGCAAAACCGGCAACCGGCAGGCGGCGGCGTCCGGTCGATGCCGCTGTTTTACGGTTGCGGGGCGGCGGCCGGGCGGCCGGATGCCGCGATTGCCGGAACCGCGGGTCGGCGACCTGCGGAAGGTGATGCCGCCAACCGCCGCCCTGCGGGCAGGAACGGGCGCTGTCCACGGCGTCCCGTCCGCGGGGCGGCGGTTACGGAGCGTCCGACAGTCCCGTCCCGTCGCATCCGCCGGTGACCATCCCTCCGGGATGCAACTTTGCCGGGGCTTTTTTGCGGGTCTGTCATTTGGCAGGAACGAAGCGCTCCAGGATACTGCACGGACGCAGAACGCTGCACACTGTTACTGCCGAAACACGGACGCTACGCGCGGCGCTGGATTGCTTCGTCGCTGCGCTCCTACCAAAGAACAGTGTTCATGAGCAAACAATTTGTCCATAAAAATTGTTAACAGGGGATAT
>JAISOP010000301.1 GCA_031275525.1 Tannerella sp. | reverse complement strand
TATACCCAGCCAGATATTTTTGAAATGCCTGAAAAAATGCTTGTCCATAATTGCATCGGAACCACTGGCCAACTGATAGGTCATGCCGATGTCCACACGACGGTAGGGCGGCGTGCGGTGATACCCGTCTTCATAGCCTTTGTGGGGAATCGTGACCGGAAATCCGCCGGCCAAGACGCCTTTCAAGTTTAACATCGCCCGCTTATAACCGGGAAAATAATCCTGAAAATAAAGCGAAAGGTTGTAACCCTGACTGTTGGGTAAAGGCGCTTTCGTGGTGCCGCGGATGGTTTGTTCCGATTTCATCAACGATAAACTGAGCCACGAATCCGTTCCGGGTACCATTTCTCCGAAAAATTTCATGTCTATCCCGGCAATGTATCCTTTCGCACAGTTTTCGCCGTAATAACGGACTTTTACATTATCTACCGTATATGGGTTCAATTGGTCTAACTTTTTATAATATAGCTCTGTGGTCAGCTTGAAGTTCCGGCCGGCCGCACGAAAGACATAATCTCCTCCGCCGATTAGATGAATCGAACGCTGAGACTTCAAACGGTTGTTCAGCCGGATGATGCTGTTATCATGCTCGTCTTTCGCTTCCACACGTAGTTCCTTGTAAAAAGGAGATTGATAATATACGCCGGAGGCCAGGCGAAAAGTCCAGTTCTGGTTTAGATTCGGAATAAAGCCTATGGATATGCGCGGACTGAAAATAAATTCCCGGTTATACGTCCAGTAACTGCCTCGTATGCCTCCTACAGCCGTAAACAATCCCTGTTCCGAACGAAACTTGAACACATCTTGCATGTAAGCGGAAAAACGGGTGCTTTCCAACCGGTTGTCCGAAAAAAGATTCGCAATCACGTTCACGTCCGTACCCGTCTGCGGCAACAAATATCCGGAGGAATCACGGCTTTCCCATTCGCCGATCTTATCGCTAATCCGCTCCTGCTGGATATTTGTACCCCATTTGAAGGTATGATTGCCGGTAAGTTTGGTCATGCCATACAGTCCGGCATGAAGGACGGTGGCCAGCAAACGGTTGCGGGCATGTTCGCGGTATCCGGCCAGCGACAGGACTTCCAAGGCGTCCTCCGAGTTGTTGGCGGCGGCAATGTCCATCCAGTAGATACCGGTAATGTCGTAGCTTTCTTCTTCGCGGCTGTGGAAGCCGAAGGCCTGGAGGCCGATTTCAGACTGCTCGCCCAGCGAACGTTTCAATGTGAAGGCTCCATAGAGGGTTTGGAACTTGTCGCGCTCCATGCCGTCGAAGCCTACCTGGAACTTCTGCGGATTGTCGAGCGTGCCGAAAACGGTCTCCCGCGTGTGGGGAATGAATTTGTAGTTATTCAACGACATATTTCCCAAAAAATTGATTTCCCAGGCCGGTGACAAACGGCAGGTCCAGTAGGTTTGAAAATCCACGAAGGTCGGGTCGTAATCGGCATCGGTATCCATGGTTGCCAGCAACGAACGCCCTGTCTTATAGCGCAGCCCGGAGACTTGCGTGAATTTCCCGGCGGAACTGCCGACGTAGGCGCTCGCTCCCATCAGGCTGGCGGCTATCGAGGCTTCAAAGGCTTTGGGTTGCTTGTATTTAATGTCCAGGACGGAACTCATTTTGTCGCCGTAGCGTGCCTCAAAGCCTCCGGCCGAAAACTGTACTGCTTCCGTGAGGCTTGGGTTGATGAAACTTAATCCCTCCTGCTCGCCCGAACGAATCAGCAGTGGACGGAATACTTCCATCCCGTTTACGTACACGATATTTTCGTCGTAACTTCCGCCGCGCACCGAATATTGCGAGCTTAACTCGTTGCTGGAAGCCACGCCGGCATAGGTCACTACCAGGCTTTCAATGTTTCCGCCGGAGGGGTCGGGCAGGATTTTCAGCCGGTTGGCATCGATGGTTTCCATGGTGGTGGTTTGCCGTTGGGTGGCTGTCACGCTCACTTCCGCCAGTTCAACCGAGGCGTAGTTCATCTGCACGTTCACGCGCATGTCCTGCGTGGCATGTGGGATGATTCGCTGTGCCTTGTTGTACCCCAAACAGGAGAACAGGAGCGTGAGGGAATCGCCCGGCGCGACTGTAAGCGAATAAAAGCCTTCTTCGTTGGTGATTGCCCCGGTGAGCGTATTCTTCACCTGCACGGCTACCAAATCCAGTGGACTCCCGTCGGCATCCCGCACATTGCCGGAAATCCGGATCCGTCCGCCTTGAGCCGACAGGTTCACGGAAATGGACAAAAGCAACAGTACAACCAGTGTACGCATTTTCATAATTCTTTCTTTTATACCTTTCTCTAACGAAAAAAAGGGTCAAAGCGTATATTCCGCGGCAAAATTAGCGGCGCAGGTCGAAGGATACACGGTGTAGCGGTAGCGACGCTTCCAAAATCGAATACAGGTCTCATCCTGTCGCCTGTATATCATTCTTTCTTTCTATACATATATTATAATGTTATACCTTAGAATGAACCCGGAAGCCACCTTCCCTAATGCATGTATGGCGGCATACATAATGCATGTATGGCGACATACATAATGCATGTACGCCGACGTATATAATGCATCTACGCCGGCGTAGATAATGGCGGTCTGATACAGAGTGGTTTGAGAAAGGGGACGGCCTCTTCATCCGCAGGCCTCAGTGGAGGAATGGAGAATGGATGATAAAGGGAGGCGCAAAATTCATAGCGCCTCAAAAAAGAATGAACCGAAAATTTAGGTCAGCCCTGTCCGGGAAGTGCGACCGCTTGAGTTACAGCTAAATTATTGCTATCTTTGCCGTCTATGGATTCAAAATACAGTTTATGGGATATTTTACATCATTGATTAGCCGGCGGCGCAGTACACGCAGATTCACCGGCGAGGCGCTGTTGCCGGAAGAGGTGGAGTGCGTGCTGAAGGCCGCGCTGATGGCGCCTTCGTCCAAAGGAGCCTGTTCGTGGCAGTTTGTGGCGGTGGAGGATAAAAAGATGCTGAAACAGCTGGCCGGATGCAAAAAGGCGGGTGCGGGGTTCATCGAGCATTGCGCCCTTGCCGTGGTGGTGACGGGTGATACTGCCGAGACCGACGTATGGATTGAGGATGCTGCCGTGGCCTCCATCTACATGCAGCTGGAGGCCGAAGACCTCGGCCTGGGAAGCTGCTGGTGCCAGGTGCGGAACCGTTTGACCGGGGACGGGGGGGATGCGGAACAGTATGTCCGCAACTTGCTGGGGATTCCTTCCCGTTTCGGCGTGCTGTCTATCATCGGGATCGGGCGCAAAGACCAGGTACGCAAACCTGTTGATGAAACGCAACTGCGTTGGGAGAAAGTGCATACGGACGGCTGGAAGGTGGAAAACGGGGTATGAAAGTGGTCTTTATCGGTTCGGGAAATGTGGCCACGCACCTGTCCGTTGCAATGCAAAAGGCGGGATATGCCATCGGGCAGGTATATAGCCGGAGCGAAGCAAATGCGCGGAGGTTAGCCGGGCGGCTGCATTGTGACCGGACGGCCAGGATGGGCGAAATCATTTCCGACGCGGAGCTATACGTGTTTGCCGTAAAGGACGACGCCCTGCCGGAAGTGATCGCGCAAATGCCGGCCAACAACGGTCTTTGGATTCATACGGCGGGCAGCGTGCCGATGGATGTTTTCAAAGGCTATGCCGCCCGTTACGGCGTGCTCTATCCCCTGCAGACCTTTTCCAAAAACCGCGATACGGACTTCCGGCGCGTCCCCTGCCTGATTGAAGCGTGTTTGCCGGAAGACGAAACGCGGCTGCAGGAAATTGCCGGCCGGCTGTCGGACCAGGTGCAAAGGCTTTCGTCCGGGAAACGGGAATGGGTACACCTGGCTGCCGTGTTTGCCTGCAATTTCAGCAATCACATGTATGCGCTGGCCGGTAAACTGGTGCGGGAACAGGGTCTTTCGACCGACCTGCTGCTGCCGCTGACGGACGAAACGGCAGCCAAGCTTCACACCCTGTCGCCCGCCGAGGCGCAAACCGGCCCGGCTGTCCGCGGCGACCGGCACATCCTCGACCGTCACCTCGCCCTGCTGTCCGACCCCCCGATGCGGGAGATTTATCAACTCATCAGTAATCACATTTATACGGAAACGAAAAATGAGCAACATTCCTTATGATTTACGCAAAATCCGCGCTTTCCTGTTCGACGTGGACGGGGTTTTGTCCCTGGATTACCTCCCGCTGTCGGAAAACGGAGACCCGTTACGAACGGCCCATATCAAAGACGGTTACGCCATGCAACTGGCCGTCAAATGCGGCTACCGGGTGGGGATTATCACCGGCGCATACACGGAGAATATCCGTACGCGCTATGCCCGCCTGGGCGTTCAGCACATCTACCTGCGCAGCGCGGTCAAGTTGTCGGACTACGAAGATTTCATCCGGAAAACAGGCCTGAGGGATGAAGAGATTGCCTACGCGGGCGATGATATTCCCGACTACGACGTGATGCGGCGCGTTGGCCTGGCGATCGCACCGGCCTCGGCCGCACCCGAAATCAAAGCCATTGCCGGTTATGTCTCCTCCAAAAACGGCGGCGAAGGGATTGCCCGCGAAATTATTGAACAAACCCTGAAAATGCAGGGACACTGGATGAAAGACCAAGCCTTCGGATGGTAAAGGATTCAAAGAGGCAAAGGATGATACCCGGAGAGGTAAGCCGCCGCATTGTACTGGCCTCCCGGTCGCCGCGCCGCAGGGAATTGCTGAGCGGGCTGGGCCTTGATTTTGAGGTGCGTGTGATTCCCGGCATCGACGAATCGTATCCCGCCGGACTGCCGCCCGCGGAAATCCCGTGCGCCATCGCCCGGAAAAAAGCGGAGGCCTACCGGCCGGATATGAAGGAAGACGAGTTGATTATTACGGCCGATACGGTCGTCATCCTGGATAACGGGATTCTCGGAAAACCGCGCGACCGCGAGGAGGCCCTCGGCATGTTGCACCGGCTGGCCGGCCGTACGCACGAAGTGGTCACGGGGGTTGTCCTCGCCGACTGTCACCGGCAATCGGCTTTTTCCGTCATTTCGGAGGTGGACTTCGCGCCCTTGAGGGACGAAGAAATCCGCTACTACGTCGATACCTTCCACCCCTACGACAAAGCCGGCGCCTACGGTATCCAGGAATGGATCGGTTACATCGGCGTGCAAGGGATCCGCGGCTCGTTCTACAACGTGATGGGATTGCCCGTGCAGCAGTTGTACCGGGAATTGGAAAAATGGAGGACGGGGAATGAAGGCAGATGATTTATTCTCCACTCTTTAGGGAAGCTCTAAAAACCCCAAATGCTACGCTTCGCTCCGCAGAAAAAAAAAAGAATTGGTCCGCGAATGTACGCGAATGAACGCGAATAATTTATTCGCGGATATTCGCGTGCATTCGCGGACAACTTTTTCTTTCTCTGCGGAGCGTTGGGGTTTTTAGAGGGTTCCCTTTATTCGTATATCAGGGTGAAAAGCCGTTCGGGGGCAAACAGTTCGTTGGCAATGTCCTGCAATTGACCGGCGGTCACGGCATTCACTTTGGCGAACAACTCCGGAAGCCGTTCGTAGCGGTTATGATGCAGGAAGGACTTCCCCAGTCCGAGAAAAAGATTTTCCTTCTGGTCACTTGATATGCCCAGTTGTCCGATCAATTGTTTTTTGGCGGCGGACAACTGGAAGCCGCTTAGCCTGTTTTCCCGCAGGCGGCGGAGTTCGTCTTCCACCAACCGGATGACCCGCTCCCTGTTCCTCGGGGCCGTGCCGAAATAGATGGAATACAAACCGGTATCCGTATAAGCCGTGACGTTGGACTCTACATTATATACTAATCCGCATTTCTCACGCAGCGAGACATTCAGCCGGCTGTTCATGCCCGGCCCACCTAAGATATTGTTCAGCAGAAAGAGCGGGATACGCCTTGCGTCGAACCTGTCGAAAGCCCGTCCGCCAATGAGCACGTGCGACTGATGCGTCTTTTTCTTCTTCCGGCAGGAGGGCGGCAGGAGCGGCGCCGGAGAGGGTTTTTCCCGGTGATTGGCCGGGGCTTGGGTGGAAAGGTCCGACAAATATTTCTCCGCCAGGCGCACCATGCGCCTAAAGTCCATGTTCCCCATGGAGAAGAACACCATATTCCCTGCGGTGTAGTGGCGGCGGACAAACTCGTGTGCCGACCCGCTCCCGAACGAACAGAGCGCCCGGCGGTTTCCCAAGATATGATGTCCCAGCGGATGACCCTCGAACAGCCTGTTTTCAAACTCGTCGAAAATCAACTCGGCGGGATTGTCCTCATACGACCGGATTTCGTCCAGGATCACCTCCCGCTCCTTCTCTATCTCATGGGCGGGAAAACGGGAATGAATCGCCAAATCGGCTATCAGTTCCACCGCCCGTTCGCACTCCCCGGCCATAAAGATGGAATATACAAAGGTCTCTTCCTTGGAAGTATAGGCATTCAGTTCGCCGCCGACGCGCTCCATTCGGTTCAGGATGTGCCAGGCTTTGCGCTTTTGCGTCCCCTTGAACAGCATGTGTTCGACGAAATGCGCCAGTCCGCATTCCTCCGGCCCTTCGTCACGCGTACCGGCATTGACGGCCAGCCCGCAGTAGGCCACCGGCGAAAGCGCCGGCAGATGTATCATCCGCAGGCCGTTCGGAAGCGTATATAAAAAACAATCCTTTATCATGTCTTCACTATTGAGGGGGCAAAAGTAGCATAATTCCCGCACTTGGGGCGCCAGACCGGTTTGGCGGTTGTTGCAGCAAATATACGCCGTCGTGCATCTTTATAAACAGTGATCTTATACGTTTAAATACAATGACAAAAAAAATGTATCGCCCCCTGATTGAGGGGGCAAACTGGGCATTAAGCGGGTTACTGTCCATACTGGGTTTCTCGGGATGTGAATCCGAATCCGCAGCGACGGAATACGGCGTGCCGTATGCCACGTTCACCTTTCACGGAAGGGTAACCAACCGGGCCGGCGAACCGGTACCGGATATCAAAATTGAAGTCAACGGGGATGAAATCCCGGTCCCGGCGCTGACCAACGTGGCGGGATATTATTCCACACAGTTTGGGCATTTCCCTGTCGAAGACTTCCAGGTGATTGCCGCCGACATCGACGGAGCAGCAAACGGGTCGTACCGAAATGACACCCTTCAGGTCAAGGTCGGCCCGGAAGACTATTACCAAAAGGGCAGTGGGAACTGGGATAACGGTTCGGCCGCCAAGGAAGTCAATTTCGTATTGAAAGAAAAAGAATAATGCCCACCGGACTGACCCTTCGTAAACGGATTGGCTTGGAGTTGTTCCGGCACGTCCGCAAGAACCGGGTGAAGCTCCACGAATTGCGCGTACTTTTCTGGGAATGTACCTTGCGGTGCAATGCCGCCTGCCGCCACTGCGGGAGCGATTGCCGCGTTTCGGCGACGCAGCCCGACATGCCGGCGGAAGATTTCCTGAACCTCATCGACGGCCTGACGCCCTTCGTGAACCCGAACAAGGTACTGGTCATCTTTACCGGCGGCGAGGCGCTGTTGCGGCCGGACATCGAACAATGCGGCCATGAGCTTTACCGGCGCGGCTATCCGTGGGGGATTGTTTCCAACGGCCTGCTTCTCGACCAACGGCTGGATGCGATGCTTGCGGCCGGACTCCGCGCGGCCACCGTCAGCTTAGACGGATTCGCCGAGGCGCACAACTGGCTTCGCGGCCGACCGGACAGTTTCAGGATGGCGGTACGGGCGATTGAGCGGCTGGTCCGCTCGACGGGCGTCGTGTGGGACGTCGTCACCTGTGCCCATCAAAGGAATATCGACGACCTGCCGCGTTTCCGTCGTTTCCTGGCGGACAAGGGCGTGAAGAACTGGCGTATCTTCACCGTCTTCCCGGCCGGACGCGCCCTGCACGTCCCCGAACTGCAACCGGATGACCGGCAATTTACGCAACTGATGGATTTCATCCGGGACTGCCGTCGCGAAGGCTTTCACGTGTCGTATGGCTGCGAGGGCTTTCTGGGGAATTACGAATCGGAAGTGCGTGACCATTTTTACCAGTGTAATGCGGGCATAAACACGGCATCGGTGCTGGCCGACGGCGCCATCTCGGGTTGTCCGAGCATCCGCGCAAATTTTCACCAGGGCAATATCTACAACGACCGTTTCATCGACGTCTGGGAACAGCGTTTCCAGCCTTTCCGCGACCGCTCGTGGACACGGAAAGGATCCTGTGCCGACTGCCGAATGTTCCGCTATTGCGAGGGTAACGGTATGCACCTGTACAACGACCGGGGCGAACTGCAAGTCTGCCACTACAAGCGCATCCGGGGGTAGGAGGTTTTTCTCCTTGACGGACAAAAAAAAGACCTTATTGCCTCCCCGACGGAGGCGATAAGGTCTTTATCCGTTTACAAACGGTGTTAACGCGAACCGGTATAATTGATCGTAACCGCTCCGGGTGAATCCAACGTCAGCGTAAGCGTCCCGTCGGAAGCATCAAACGTGCCCGTCAAGGCAAACGTAAGCGGCATCGGTTGAGCCAATGACGCTTCGCCGCTAAGGGTGTACAGATTCTCCGTTTCGCCGGGGGCAATCGACACTTCACCGGCCGTAATGGTTAGCAGACCGAGAGGTGGAACGGTCGCTTGAATTTCAAAGCCGACTTTATCCGTTTCGCCCTCAATCAGAGACAACTTGACCGGCACGGAAGAAACCTCTTCACTGATCAGCCCCGTCACTTGCGCCGCACCCAGGTAATCGCCGGCCAGCGTTTCGGCCAGGCTGGCAGACGGTTCCTCTGGAGCCGGCTCCGGCTCCGGCTCAGGCGCCGGTGTCGCTTCCACTTCGACGGTGAGATTGACCCCCTTAGCGACCAGCTTCAGCGCCAGCGTATGGGTCGAAGCGTTGAATGTTCCGCTGACCTCCAGTTCTATTCCCAAGCCCGTTAGGGTAGCCGTACCGCCCAGCAGGTAAATGTGGGCCGTCACGCTTTCCGCAACCGTCACCCGGTCGCTGCTGATAACCACTTCGCCCATATCCGGTATATCCGCCTTCATGTTCAATGTCACGCTTCCGTTGTCAACCCTCGCCAAAGTGACCGGTACGTCGGACAAGTCAAGTTCCTGCAACCCCGTCAGTTTCGCCGAGCCAAGATAGCTTCCTGCCGCAAGCGCAGCGTAATCTCCCGGCTCGTATCCTTTCGGGCGGGCGGAAACGACAATGTTTACCAGGCCGTTTGATTCGGCCAGGGTCAGGGTCAGTACCTGAGCAGCCGCATCGTATGTACCGGAGACATTCAGCGTCAAACTTGCGCCCAGCAACTCCACCGGCATGGTTGCCGTACCGGCAAGCGTATAGGTATTGGCTGCCGTACCGGCCGCAACCGTGATATTGTTGCCCGTCATCGTCAAGGTTCCTATATCCGGCACATCAGCCGTAATCGACAGCGTCACTTTGTTGGCGCCGAAACGTGTCAGCGAAACCGGCACGCCGCTCAGGTCGGCCGAAAGCTGACCCGTTACTTTCGCCGCTCCCTGATAGTCGCCCACCACGTTCGGGCTGTAATCTGTCGGCGCCGTACCCGGCAGGGCATTGATACGGATAGTGATGAGATTATCCGACGACAAATTCAACACCAGCGACTTATCAGACGTTCTATACGTGCCGGAGACGTTGAGCGGAATCTCCGCGCCATCCAATGGTACCGTAGCCGTACCGCTCAGCGCATAAGTACCCTCTTCCGTGCCCGGCGCCACATTCACCTGGTTGCCGGAGATAGTCAGCTCGCCCTTATCCGGGAACAGCGCGACGACCTTCAGCGTTGTAATTGCACTTTCGTTGCCGCTACGCGCCAGCGTGACCACTACATCGGGAATCTCGCTTTCAAGAGTGCCGGTCACCTGCGCTGTACCGATATAGCTACCGGTCACGAATCCGGCGTAGTCTGCCGATTTGACCGTTACCGTAACTTCACTGCTCGTCACGGTGCCACTCTGATTCGTTGCGAAAACTTTCGTTGTCCCCAGTTTAAGGGCTGTGAGCGTCGCCGTTGTGCCGCTACCCGAAATGGAAACAATTTCAGGATCTTGCGACACCCACCGGATTCCGTCCGTTGCCTCTGCCGGCGTAATAGTAGCCGTCAGTACTGCTGTTCCTCCTACTTCCATCGCGGGAATTGAGCCTGGCGTCACAAGAATACCTGTGACCGTTGCTTCCTTCTCATCTTCACTGCACCCCGACAGGCACAGACAGATCATCATAGTTCCAAGTAATAATAAAAACTTTGCTTTCATGTCTTCTCTTTCTTTTAATGTTTTGGTGTACAAATAATAAAAATCATCATTACAATTAAGGCAACAAAAATACACTATTTTCTCAAGACAAGACGTTCCGGGAGCGATTTCGTCGTCTTTTTTACTTTATTGGCTATATTCGCAGGAAAGACGGATTCAAAAATTCAATCATTCAATCATTCAAACAGGGCCGACCTTCTATAAATGATACCTGTGTGCGGCATGGTTTTGTGCGTTTGTTTTTTTACCGGCGCGACCGCTGCGTTTATCTTTTCCCTTTTTTTTCCGTTGATGGGAACCGCCGAAGACGGTCAGGATTTTTCGCTCATACGACGTAGCAATTCGGCAATTTGCCTGTCTTTTTCTTCAAGCGCCTTGTCTTTTTCTTCAATGACTTTAGACTGTTGGGTGATCATTCGTTCCCTGTCTTGAAGTTCTTTGAGATAATCATCTTCCATTTCCATTTCTATCTGTATGTCTTCGCTCTCGCCGGCCATGCGCAGGCGACGTATGACGGGACGGCAGGCTTCGGGGAAATCGTCTTCGTTGACATTTAATATATGATGGTTTTTGGTGA
>JAISOP010000247.1 GCA_031275525.1 Tannerella sp. | reverse complement strand
TTTCAAAAACGGAAGACGGCGACCCGCATACGAACACATACGCGCTGCCGGCGTTCCCGTGCTGCCGACCGTGGCCGTCCAAAGGGAACGTATCCTCCATAAGATGAATACAACCGTTTCCATAAAAAATCTGTTTCTTCTAAGATGGGTACAAAGTTACCACACAGAATGAAAACCGCTCCGCTTTTCTTCATGTTATACGGCATGTTTTAAAGTTAAAATCCGTCTGTTTTTTTTCATCTCCGGGCAGCGAATTCATAAAATATACTCTACAGAGCTTTTGCGTGCAAGTCCCGTTAATTTAACGTAATCCGGTATGAGGGACGAAACTCTTGCCTATCTTTGCAGGCAGGATACGAAACCATAAAAAAGAATGACTTATGAAAAGGAAAAGTATTTTATTAATAGGAATGTGGTTGCTGTTTTTGCCGGTACTCACGGCGCAGAAATTTGCGCTGATTGACATGGAATATATCCTGAAGAATATTCCGCAGTATGAGATGACAAACGAACAACTGGCGCAGTTGTCGAAGAAGTGGCAAAACGAAGTGGAAGCGCTCCGGCAGGAGGCGCAGAACATGTATAAAAGCTACCAGAGCGACCTGGTGTTTCTTTCGGCCGAGATGAAGACGAAACGCGAAGAGGAAATCGTAAAAAAAGAACAGGAAGCGCAGGATTTGAAGCGCAGCTATTTCGGGGCGGAGGGCGAACTGTACCAGAAACGGAACAGCCTGATGAAACCGATTCAAGACGAGATTTACAACGCCGTGAAAGAAATTGCCGAAGACAAGGGCTACCAGGCCGTGGTTGACCGCGCATCGGCCATGAGCCTCATTTTTGCCTCGCCCAAGATTGACATCAGCAATGAAGTACTTGTGAAATTGGGGTATTCGAAATAAATGCATACCTTTGCACGCAAATCGTTTGATAAACAACATAAAAGATCGGATAAACAAAATAATAAACTAAATAAGACAGCTAAAATGAGAAAATTAATAGTTCTATGGTTTGCACTGCTCCCGCTGGGGCTTTGTGCACAGGAGGTGAAAATTGCAATTGTCAATCAGGCGGAAATTTTTAATGCGATGCCGGAAGTCTCCGAGGTCGAGACCAAACTGGCCGCTCTGAACGAACAGTATGAAAAGGACTTGAAGGTCATGACGGACGAGTATCAGAAAAAATATGCCGACTATATGGCGCAGCAGGACTCGCTGACGGAAAACATCAAACTGCGCCGCCAGCAGGAAATCCAGGACCTGGAGACACGCATTCAGAACTACGTTCCCAGCGCCCGTCAGGATATGGAAAGGCAGGCCGAAGAATTGTATGCCCCCATTCGGGAAAAGATACAGAACGCCATCAAGGCGGTGGGCGACGAAAAGGGATATGCCGTCATCATCAATCCGCAGGCATTGCTTTACGTCGGAAGCGCCGCCATCGACGCCACACCCTTTGTAAAAACCAAACTTGGATTAAAGTAGCGCGCAGCCGGGATCGAGCATTCCGGCATGTTGCGCAGCCTGAGATTTTTCAGGAAAAAAGGGGATGTCTTTCCCGCCGGGGAAAAGGCATCTTTTTTTTGATGGAAGCAGATGAATAAAAACATACCCATCGGCATTTTTGATTCGGGCTACGGCGGACTGACCATTCTGGAAAAGATACGCAACCGGCTGCCGCAGTACGATTACCTGTATCTGGGCGACAATGCCCGGACACCCTACGGGACACGGTCGTTTGAAGTGGTTTACCAGTTTACGCGCCAGTCGGTGCATTACCTTTTCGACGCCGGCTGCCCGCTGGTGATCCTGGCCTGCAATACGGCCTCGGCCAAAGCGCTACGAACCATCCAGCAGCGCGACCTGCCCCACATCGACCCCACGCGGCGGGTGCTGGGTATCATACGCCCCACCGTCGAGGTCGTCGACCGCCTGAGCCGTACCAAACACATCGGCATTTTCGGAACGCCGGGTACCATCGTTTCCCGGTCGTACACACTGGAAATCGCCAAGCTGTTCCCGCATGTCACCCTGGTGAGCGAAGCCTGTCCGATGTGGGTGCCGCTGGTCGAAAACAACGAATACGGATCGCCCGGCGCCGACTACTTCGTGAAACAGCACGTCGACCGGCTGCTGACGCGGGACCCGCAGATCGACACCATCCTGCTGGGCTGTACGCACTATCCGCTGATGACGGATAAGATCAAGCAGTTCCTGCCCCGCGAAATTACGCTCTTTCCGCAGGGAGAGCAGGTGGCGGAGCGGTTGCAAGACTACCTCTTCCGCCATCCGGAGATAGACGGGCGGTTGACGAAGGGAGGGCGCTGCCGTTTTCTGACGACCGAATCCGTAGCCAAATTTTCGGACATGGCGTCGCTTTTCCTCAAACGCCCGGTCGCAGCCGTGAAGCAGGTGGTAATCGGTTAAGTGGCATCGGAAGGAAACCGGATATAAAACGTATGCTGCTGCCCTGTCGGCTCTTGTGCCTGAGCCTGTGCCTTTCCGCCGACCGCAGAGCTCGGGTTTTTTTAGAGGTTCCCTTTTTTATAAGCCTCCCCCCACATACACTTTATATGACGCTTTTTCCGTTTTTACGATATAAAACCCTTTGCGAAACCTTTGCGTCCCTTGCGGTTAGATATTCTTACCGCAAAGTGCGCAAAGAAGATACGCAAGGAACGCAACAAAGCGTTACCTCTGCCGAATATTAACCGCCCCGGAAAAGGGCAAAAGATAGGCACTATGGTCGGTTCATTTTCCATTCTTTACCGCATGGGCTTCGTCCGCCACTTTCATTTTACTTTCAAATATTCCGTAGGCGTCATGCCGTACTCTTCCTTGAAACATTCGCGGAAATAGCAAATATCGTTGAATCCGCTGTCGTAGGCGGCTTCGGAAATGTTGTATCCATCGGTCATTAGCAGCCGGATACTGTTTTTCAGCCGGATTTTACGGATAAATTCGTTGGGAGAAATGCCGGTCAGCCCTTTTATTTTACGGTAGAAGGTGGATTGCGCCATATTGATTTGAGTGGTCAGGAAGGCGAGGTTCAGGTGATCGCTTGCAATATTCTCTTCGATGATGGCGGTAATCTTTTGCAAAAACTCGGCATCCAGTTTGTTGATCTGGGGCGCGGGAATTGTTTTCCCGGATTTGATGTTTCCTGCTTGCGACAGGATTTGCCTGGCCAGACGCCGGCGCGATTCCAGCAGATTGTTGATCCGGCTGTGGAGCAGTTTGGAGCTGAATGGCTTGGTCAGGTATGAGTCGGCGCCGCTTTCGTAGCCTTCTTCTTTCTCCCGGAGGCTGTCTTTGGCGGTGAGAAGGACTACGGGAATATGGCTTGTGCGCATGTCATCCTTGATTTTCCGGCAAAGTTCGATGCCGTCCATTTCGGGCATCATGATGTCGCTTACGATGAGGTTGGGGATGTGGTTTTGCGCCGCTTCCAAGCCTTTCCGGCCATTGGATGCCGACAGGGTTTTGTATTGAACGGACAGTGAATTAATCATATAATTGCGGATATCGTCGTTGTCCTCAATAATGAGTATGACGGGAAAAGAATCTTTATTCTCTTCCTTGATATCTTCTTCCGGATGCGGTTCAATGAAAGCGGCCGGTTTGTCGGCGTTGTGGAGTGAATCCGCATACGTATGGGCGGTCATGATACGGAGGCTAAAAACGCTTCCTTCGCCCTCCTTACTTTCTACCGAAATGATTCCCTTATGCAGGTCGGCAAGGGATTTGACAAGCGCCAGCCCGATGCCTGTTCCCGAGGCCTGGTGTTTGCTGTTTGCCTGATAATAGCGGTCAAAGATCCGCGGCAAATCGTCGGGACTTATTCCGTATCCGGTGTCGGAGACGCTGATTTCGGCAAATTCTTCGCCCTTTTCATAGACCGAAGCAAGCCTGAGCGTGATTTCACCTTCCGGCGTGTATTTTACGGCGTTCGACAGCAGGTTGTTGAGGATCGTGGTGATAATTTCCGAATCGAAATACAGCATGGTTCGGTCCGTTTCAATGGAAATACGGATGTTTACCTTATCGTTATGATTGAGTTCTTTGTAACGTAATCCGATTTCTTTGACTAAGCTGCCCAAATCCCCTTTTGCAACGGCCAGGCGGCGGTTTTGCGTTTCTGTTTTGCGAAATTCAAGAATTTGATTGATCAGGTTCAGGAGCCGGGTTGCGCTGGCGTGAATGATTTTGATTTTGGAATGGTAATAACCGGGTAATTTTGAGTCGTTGAGTAAGTCCTCCAGCGGACCCAGGATCAAGGTGAGCGGCGTGCGAAGCTCGTGTGTGATATTGGTGTAGAACCGCAACCGTTCTTGATTATGCGCTTCAATTTGCTGCTTTTCCATGTCCTTGATACGAATTTCATTCATCAGCAGCAACCGGTTACGCACGATTTTCAGGATGAAAACGAAGACAAGGGCCGCCAGCACGAAATAGAGGGTAAACGCCCACCATGTCAGCCAGAAAGGAGGCAGTATCTCCACCTTCAAGGTGGTCAGTTCGCCCCATACGCCATTTTCGTTCAGCGATTGAAGCGAGAAAGTATAGTTGCCGCTTTTGAGGTTGTTGTACGAAGCGGAGCGTTTGCCGGCGTCCACATATTGCCATTCACGGTCATAGCCGTCCAACCGGTAAGCATACTTGCATTGCAGGGGATTCAGGTAGTTGAGCGTGGCAAATTCGATGCTGAAATTATTGTATTTGTAAGGCAGGCTGATTTTCTTCGTATAACCCGCCGCCCGGGTCGATATTTTTTCACGCAGGTCCGGGTCCAATTTTTCGAGCGGGTGATTGAACACGAGGATATCGGTAATGACGGTCGGCAAGATCTCCTGGCGTTCACTCAGGCTACCGGGATGGAAGCAACTGTAGCCGTTATGGGTTCCGATATAGATTTCGCCGCCGGCGGTTTGGTAGAGGGCATTGGGGTTGAAATGGACGTCGGGCAATCCGTCGGACACGGTAAACAGGTACGATTTACCGTCCTTCAGGCGCATCAGCCCGTCGATGGTCCCCAGCCACAAATTACCCTGACGGTCTTCGGTGATGTTCGATATGAAATCGCCCGGAACGTTGTATTCCTGTTGTACGCAGACAAAAACATCGTTTTGTTCATCCCAAAGGCTTAGCCCCCCGCCATGGGTGCCGGCCCAGACCTGTCCCTTACTGTCGCAGAAAATACATTGGACATGGTTGCAGTTCAAACGGCCCTCTTGGGTGGAATAATGCTGGGAGGCGATGATTTTTGACGTACCGGGATCGATTTCCAGGCGGAAGACGCCGTCTTCGTTGGTTGCCGCCCAGATCGTTTGCCGGTCGCTCTGAATAATTTGGTTGACCACATACTGTTTGCCTTCATCCTTCATCCCAAACAAGGTTTCGGTCTCCATTTCATCCCTCCCGGGATGATAGATCGACAGTCCGTTGAATGTCCCGATCCAAACCAGGTGATTGTAATCTTCGTAAATATACAGGGCACGCGAATCGCTCAAGGCCGGTTGCCTGTCCTCGGTAAACCATCTCAGTTTGTTTGCCTCCGATCCGGGATGATAGACCAGGACGCCCTGTCCATAGCCTGCCAACCAGTATGCGTCGCCAATTTTCCGGATGTGATGAATGGAATAAACAGGATTGTCCCGGAAAGCGGGGTCTTCTTCCATAAAAGTGTAGCGACGGGTCTCCGGGTGATAAACCACCAGCCCGCTGTTGCCGATGCCCATCCACAGGGCGCCATCCTCATCCACCATCAGGCTGCGGACATTATTGGTTTGCGTACGCCTTTTGACCTCATCCAGCGTATGGGCCGTAAAAACCGGCTCGGCGGTATTGACCGTACACACCCCGCCCCCCAGGAAGCCTAACCACATCAAGCCCGTACGGTCACAAATAATCGAATTGACTTCATTATAAGGAAAGTCCGATTGTCCGGGCAGGTAGTTTTGAAAAGAATGAGGGTCATGGCTGTCCTCCAAAATACTTAACCCGGAGCGCGACCCTACCCAGAGCCGCCCGGTATTACGGTCCTGCGCCAGTGCATATACGTTATTGTCGGGCAGGCTGGCCGGATGCCCGTCGTGTTGATAGGAGACGTAGCGCACGGTGGCCGTATCATAGGGATTCTCGAGGCGCACCAGCCCGTTGGCCCACGTCACAAGCCATATATTGTGCCGGTTGTCTTCAAAGATGATATGCGCCGAATTGCGTGGGTGAATCGGCGGATAGGTATAAAAATCGCCCGTTTTCCCGTCCCTCCGCGTAAGGCCTTCACTCCAGGTGCCAATCCAGATATGGCCGGATGAGTCCTCGTAAATTGCCTTGATATTGTAGCCTTTAAACTGTCCGCCGGTATTTGTTTCATCATACAACACAAACGAATCTTTTTCGGCCACATATTGATACAAACCGTTGGCCGTACCGATCCAGACTTGATTGTGGCGGGTGACGCAAAGCGCCTCAATGCTGTTGCTTTTCAGGCGTCCGGGCGCAATTTGCCGGATGGTTTCGGTGGTCTTGTCCAGGACATTCAGGCCGTTGTCCGTTCCGATCCACATTTGTTTGTCCTGGTCTTCGGCAATGACATTCAGTTGGTTGTTTGAAAGCAAATCCGGGGTATGCAAACTCGACTTGTAGGTTTTGATCCGGTAGCCGTCAAAACGGCACAACCCCTCACGCGTAGCAATCCAGATATAACCCTCGCTGTCCTGGAACACTTGCCTGGCATTGTTTGAAACCAACCCTTGCGAGGTGGATAAATGATTGGCCACGCAAAAAGGGCTACCCCCTAACCGTACCGGGAAAAAGAGGATCAGTATCAG
>JAISOP010000139.1 GCA_031275525.1 Tannerella sp. | reverse complement strand
AAGCGTTCGCCGTCCTTTTCCATTTTGTATTCTTCCAGTACCTGCCATTCGTTGAAATCGCCGAGCAGATAGACGGTTTCCTTGCCTGGGGCGAGGAGAACGAAAGCGAGGGAATCGTCGCTGATGCGGGTGATACCGTCGCGAAAAGTTTCTGATCCTGTCGGATTATTATTGTTTGGATTATCCGCCGGATCATTGCAGGCAATGAAAAACGGCGCTAAAGTAAAAAATAGAAAGTGTTTCATGGAGAATTTGATAATGAAAGGAAACGGTAAACATGAGAGTTTACCGTTTACCATCTGATTTTTATTGAATTGTACCGGTTCCGGCATTAAAGTCTAATGTAACGGTTTTTCCAGCTTCTACCGTAACCCGTTCCTGGTCGCCTTCGTTGCCTCTGTAAACGATTTTACCGTCCAGAATAATAAACTCTGTCTGCCACCAGTCTGCGTCGGTGGCCGTGGATGCGGCATACATGCGCAGTTCACTGGCTGCTGTGGTTACAATGCTCATCGTTTTGGCAGTCTGATTGGCAGTAAAGGGATAGGTGGCCTTGTCCCAGCTACCGAAGCAGTCGCCTATGCCGTAAACCGCCGCCGATTCGATGGTGATCGTTTTTGCAAGGTAATCGACAAGTACAATATAGAAGCCGTCGGTTGCAACAACGGCATTTCCGTCTTCTGCTATGCTAAAGCCTGAGTTGGCGCCGATACTGGCAAAGTCGCCGCTCCAGTCTTTTACCGAACACCATTTGAAGCCCTTATTCGCGGTGAAATAGCGCACGCACCAGAATTGTCCGGCATGACCGTTCACCTGCGTCATTTCTGCTACTGCAGGGCTATTCCACTCCCAGTTGCCGAAATCTTCTCCAATCATGTAAAGCGTTTCAGGATAAGGCGCTTCGCCTAAATCTTCGGTTTTAGTTACCTTGTAGCTGTAGCTGTTGCCGATTGCGCCTTTTTCCATTTTCCAGGTCAATTCGATTTTGTATTTGGCACGTTCGATGGCAATATTTCCGCCGCCGGGTTTCAAGCCTAAGGCATCGTCGGCGCCCAGATTGGTATTGGCTTTTACCAAAGTGGTTCCGCCGGAGTTCAGCTCAATTTTCCAGCCGCCGCCGTAAGCGAATTTGAAGGCGCCGGTCGTTTCGACCGTTACGTCTGTCAAGGTATAAGTCAGGGTCGTTTTGTTGAAGGTGGGTGCGGGAAATTCCGTGAAGCCCCAATCGTTCATCGCTCCGCGAACGCCCCATGTTACGGGAGCAATCAGGATTAACTTGTCGGACAGCAGATTGTCTTTGTTCAAGTCCAGCACGATGTGATACAGTCCGCTTTCGGGTACCTGAAGACTTCCGCCTTCCGTCAGCGTGCCTTTGTAGACCCGGATGGCCGGTTCGTTGTCGCCCGTCAGGGTGTCCGAGAGTGTCAGCGCGGCTCCGTATTTGGTTTCAGCCGTACCTGCCTTGAGCGTCAGGGAGAATGGTTTTCCGCCTTCCAGGGCAACGTATTTTTCATACATTCCGTCGCGGACGGTCTGGTCGACTTCATTGATTCCGGCGGCCATTAACGCTTTGGGCGCGTCGGTTTCCGTTAAATTGGCGATAGCCGCCGCTTCTCCTACGACATAAAAGCCGTCTTCGACTACGGAAACAGGACCCGACGGAGTGTCGTCATCTTCGCCGCAACTGATAAATGTGAATGGCAATGCCATTAACGCTACTAAAATAAACTTGATTTTCTTCATGATGAAATAAATTATTTAATTAAAAAATATGATATTGATAAATAAAAAACTTTCTGTTTTGTTGCCCCGAACAAAGCATCTTTGTTGCCCCGAACGAGTCGTCTCTAATGCCCCGAACGAGTCGTCTCTAATGCTCCGAACGAATCGTCTCTAATGCCCCGAACGAATCATCTCTAATGCCCCGCGCTTTGCGTAACTCTTAGTGTCATGTCAACCCTGTCATTGCGGGCTTGCCCCGCAATCCCCTTTTGTTAAGCGAATTAATCAGGGGTTTGCGGCTAGGAGGCCGCAATGACAGGGTTAACATAACAATCGTTCATTTCCAGTTGTTTTGCGTATAAACGCCGGGATTTCCGTCCAGCACCCATTGGGGAATGGGGAAAATGCTGCGGTTGGTATTTGCTTCCGCTTCCTTAAATTCCCATGAGCCGGTGTTGAATGTTCCGAAGCGGATTTGATCCTGGCGGCGATGTCCTTCCCAGGCCAGTTCGCGTCCGCGTTCGTTCAGCAGTTCCGGCAGGGTGAGCGTGGTTGTCGTATAATCCTCCAGCCCCGTCCGCTTGCGTACTTCGTTGACGAGATCGACTGCGGTCTGTGTGGCCGTACCGCCGTTCAGACGCATCAGCGCTTCGGCTTTCATCAGCAGAATATCGGCATATCGGTAGATGGGAAAATCGCTGTTGGCGTGATGCCCGATGCCCGGCTCGATTTCGAACTTCACGAATCGCGCGCCTTCGAATGTGTTGGCGGCGGTGGGATCCTCAATGGTGGTGACTTCCGGCACGATAATGGCGGGGACGTTGATCAGCGTACTGTTTGAATACCTTACCGTGTCGCCGTCTTTCAGGATGGGGCCGGTGAACCATTGCTCCTTGCGCAAATCATTGTCGGCATATTTATCGTAAAAGGATTTCGGCGTGCAGGGGCCGTTCCAGGGTTGCTCGGTGAAACCATATATATCCTGCTGTGCATAATGCAGGGTGATCAGATGGAACATGTTCCCTTCCGCTTTTACGGCGTCGAAAACGACGGGGAAAATAATTTCCTTATTATTGGTGTTTTCCTTTTTGAAAGCGGCAAAGTAGTCGTCGTTCAGGCCGTAGCCGTAATTTCCCATGATAATGGAATCGCACCGGTCGGCGGCGTCCTGCCAGCGCGGCGTTCCGCTGTAAACCGCGGCATTCAAGTAGAGTTTGGCGAGTATCGTATGCGCCACCGGTTTCGTTACCGACCCGTAGCGGATGTATGGAGCCAGCCGGTCGATATTTTCCAGTATTTCCTTTTCGATCCATTCGAATACTTCCTTGCGGGAGCTTTGCCTTACGTTTTCCGTACTGCTTTCGCTGATAGCTACATTGCCGTACAAATCCATTGCCAGCAGGTGATAGAAAGCGCGCAACACCTTGGTTTCGGCAATTCCCTTGATGGTCGCGTCGTCGTAAAGGCTTTCGTCCGCCCCTTTCAGGGTGACGATCAAGTCCAGGATATTGTTGCACTTGCCGACGCCCCCGTAGGCAAAACTCCAGCCATTGTTGACGTCGCGCGTATTTTCTTCCCATGTATGCTTGTGCATGGCCTGGGGAACGCCGTTGTCGAACCAGTCGGTGCCTCTTGTCGGCACGACCACTTCGTCGGAAGTGTATTCCTGCATGCTCCAGTAGCCTTCGCGATAGACATAGCCGTATTCTCCGGCCAACTGGGAGTAGGCGTCGGCGATGAGGGAGGAAAACTGCTCCGGCGTTTTATAATATTCATCAATCAGGATGTCCGAATAGATTTCGGGTTCCACGTCCGTGCAGGCATTGAAAAGAGCCGTTAACAGACAGGCGGCTGCAAAGAAGACCGATATTTTATTTTTATTTTGTTTCATGGCTGTTTTAGAATTTTAAAGTGATACCTAAGTTGAATGTCCGTTGTCTGGGATAGAAGGAGCGCGTATCGAAACCCGGCTGCAAGCTGTCGCCGTCCTTGGGCGATATTTCGGGGTCGACGCCGCTGTATCCCGTTAACGTGAACACGTTTTGTGCGGTGAAATACACCCTTACCGATTGAATGTAGCGGGAAACGCTTTCACTTAATTGGGGCGAGTAACCGACGGTTACGTCGCTCAATTTCAGGTAGCCGGCGTCTTCCAGATAGAAATCGGAAAAGCGGCGGATGGAAGCATTGCTTTCGCCCGAAGTTTTCCAGGCGGTCAACAAAGCGGCGTCTCCCTTGAAGGCCGACAGAAGGACGTTTTCGGTATTCCGCGTATTTTCGAAGAAATAACGGGTTTCGTTGAATATCAGTCCGCCGATTTGTCCCCTGAAATTAAGCGCCATATCCCAGTCTTTGTATTTCAGATTGGCATTGAAACCGCAGGTCAAATCCGGCTGGGCATTACCCAGAATCATCCGGTCGCTTTCCTGGGGCGAAGTCGTGTAACCGCCCGCCGGCGTTTCAAACACCCATTCACCTGCGGCATTGACGCCGTAATATTTCCATCCGTAGAAATTGCCGATCGGATTGCCCTCTTCCAGGCGCATCACGTAAGTCCCCGTTTCCCCGTCGCCCGAAGCGATGTAGCCCGTATTCAGGTAACTTGGATTTTCAGTGTCCTGGGAGTATCCGGAAGAAATGCGTACCACCTTATTGCGGTTAATGGCGGCCACAAGTCCCAAATCCAGCGTTAAATCCTTGGTTTGAAGGGCTATTCCATTCAAAGCCAGTTCGATTCCGTAGTTATGAATCTGTCCGTAGTTATCCCACATCGTTCCAACCGGCTTGGGGGGACTCGGCACATTGTATTCATATAATAAATCGGTTGTATTTCTGAAATACCCGTCCACAGAGCCGTAAATCCGGCTGTTGAGTACCGTAAAATCCAGTCCGGCATTGTATTCGTGTTTTTTCTCCCAGCGGATATGCTCGTTCAGGTTGGATACGATGTTGAAAGGAATAATCCATTTTCCGTCGGTAAATATCTGCGAGCTGCCCTGTCCGAGGCGCATGGCGTAGAGATAGCTGTCGCCGGGCATATTTCCCGTCACGCCGTATCCGGCGCGCAGTTTCAGGTCGTTGACGAACGTAACGTTTTTCATGAAATCTTCCTTGTCGATAACCCAGCTGGCGCTAACGGCGGGGAAAATCCCCCACGGCCCCAGATTGGGATCGGCTTTTTTCCCGAATTTGGAAGAACCTTCCAGGCGGACGCTGGCATTGAGGAAATACTTCTGATCGAAATTATACAGTACGCGGGCAAAGAAGGAGGCCAGCTTGTCGGAATAGAGCGAGCTGCCCATGCCTGCCGCGGAATTGCCCAGTTCGGCGATGTTTTTCAGCCCCTGCCCGTTGCCCAGGTTGTTATAGGAAAACTTGTCCAGGCTGAACTGCGTGTTGGACGTGTTGAATTTTTGATACGTGTTGTACTGGTAAGCCTGTCCCAGCAGTATTTGCAGGTCGTTTTTGCCGAAGCGCTCCATGTACTGCAAGGTGTTTTCGCTCACCTGCGATCGGTTGTTTTCCTGCGACTGGCTGGCAACCCCGCCTTTTCCGTAGACTTCGCGCAGGGCGGACGCCTGGTATTTCCCGTTCCATATCCCGCTTTCCTGCAGGGAATAGAAGGTAGAAAACTTCAGGAAGGGAAAGAGATTCAGGCTGGCGCGGACGCTGCCCTGGAATATTTTATCCTTCTGGTCGTTGTCGGTTTGATTGATGTCGGCGACCGGATTGCGGGAATAGAAATTGTCCGATTCGAAATAGCCGCCGTACTTGGCATAGTCCTCCGCATCCGAATAAACGGGCATTGTCGGGTTGGTGCGCACGGCCTGTAGGAAGTTGTCGTAATTGGCCCACGACTTGTTTCCGGAAG
>JAISOP010000006.1 GCA_031275525.1 Tannerella sp. | reverse complement strand
TTGAAGGGGCTGGGCGTGCTGCCCCAGTCGCGCAACCCTTCCACACGGGCGCGGATGTTGAAAGCGATGTTGCCGAAGGGGCCGCCGGCGCCGAAGACATCCCAGAAGACCAAGCCGTGATAGCTGTCCGAAGGTTTGGTGAAGGCGGGGAACTTGCCGTTGCCCCAGTTGAACGTGCCGCTGTCCACAATCACGCCGCCGATGCTTGTGCCGTGGCCGCCGATCCATTTGGTGGCCGATTCGACGACGACCGATGCTCCGTGCTCAATCGGACGGAAGAGGTAGCCGGCTGCGCCGAACGTATTGTCCACAATCAGCGGAATGTCGTGTGCTTTGGCTACGGCTGCGATGGCGTCGAAATCGGGAATGTTCAGTTCGGGATTGCCGATGGTCTCCAGGTAGAGGGCTTTGGTGTTGGCGTCGATGAGTTTTTCAAACTCGGCCGGGTCGTCGGTCTTCGTAAAGCGGGCTTCGATGCCCAGGCGCTTGAATTGCGACTTGAACTGGTTGTAGGTGCCGCCGTAGAGGTGGGACGTGGTAACAAAATTGTCGCCCACCTCCAGGATGTTGTTCAGCGCAATGAACTGCGCCGCCTGTCCCGACGAGGTGCCCAGCCCCGTGACGCCGCCCTCGAGTGCGGCCACCCTTTTTTCAAACACGTCGGTCGTAGGATTCTGCAACCGGGTGTAGATGTTCCCGAACTTGCGAAGCCCGAACAGGTCGGCGCCGTCTTTTGCGTCCTCGAATACGTAGGAAGACGTCTGATAAATCGGTAACGCACGTGCGTGAGTGGTCTTTTCGACTTCCTGGCCTGCGTGTACCTGCAATGTTTCAAATCTTAAATTACCCATGATTCTTTATTTTATTGATGATTGTTATTTTATGCTGCAAAGGTAGCGCCGGCGCCTCCGGCCGGCAATACCCTGCATACGGTATTTCACTCATTGTTCGCTCTTTGCGAAGGTGCGTTCGACCTTTTTGCCGAACGACCGGTTCATCAGATTGCGATCGCGCGGACGGAAAGTGCCTTCCTCCATTTCGCGGATGATCACTTTCGCAAACAGGCGAAACATCTTCTGTTCCTGGCTTTCGTCGCGGTAGAACGATTGCCAGGCATAGTCGTAAAGCTCCTGGAGCCGTTCGGCGGACATCTGTTTGGGGTGAAACACGACCTGCCCGGCGTTGTAATGATTCCAGTCAAAGTCGAAGATGCGTCCCTGGCGCAGCAGGTCGTCGTAGCCTTTGGTGTGCGGAAAGGGCGTCATCACCGTAAATTCGGCCAGGTCGAGGTCAATCTCCAACAGGAAATCAATCAGCCGCCGGATATCGTCTTCCGACTGGTTGTCCAGCCCGATGAGGATGGTGCCTTCCACGCCGATGCCGTAGTCGTGATACCGTTTAACGCGCTCCCTGATATAGTCGGACGTGTCATAGACCGCCTGGTAAACGTACCATGCTCCCGCCTGGGCTGCCAGGTCCAGCACTTTCGGGTCGTCCTCGATGGTATGACTAATCCATTTCTTTTTGAAGGGAATCATTTCGCGGAAGAGTTCTATCTCCCACTCTTTGTTCTGGGCCAGCGAATTGTCAACGATGAAAAGGCGGTTGTTGTCAATGGTCGCCAGGTCTTCCAGCACCCGGTCGATCGGACGCGGGCGGAAAACGCGTCCTCCCAGGTAGGACACGGCGCAGGGATAGCAACTGAACCGGCAGCCGCGCGAGGCATGGAACAGGTCAACCATCTGCACACCTTTGTGATTGTACAGTTCCCTTTTGTACAGGTCTCGGCGTGCCGGCCCGATGGTTTCGACCGCCGGCTGGCGTCCCATGAAGTTATAGACCTTTTTCAGGCGGTCATTCCTCCAATCCTCGAACACCTCCTCCATGCGTCCCTCGGCCTCGCCCAGGAACACGGCGTCGGCATGTTCTATCGTTTCCTCGGCGTGGAGCATGGTCGAAATCCCGCCGAAAAGCACCTTTTTCCCTCTCCTGCGAAATTCGTCGGCAATCGCCCAGCCGCGTTTCACCTGCGTGCTGAGCATCATGGAAATGGCTACCAAATCGCACGCCTCGTCAAACTGTACCGCTTCCACGTTTTCGTCCGTGAACGAAATGTCCACCTCCTCGGGAACGGTGGCCGCAAAAACTATCGGCCCGTGAGGCGGAAGATTGAAGGTCGTCTGTCCCCTCAACTTTTCCCATTTGGGATAAATCAACTTTAGTTTCATACCTCTCCCCCGACCCCTCTCCACAAGAGAGGGGAGAGTGACATCGATTTACGACGCCTGTTACTATTAACATTCTTCATTTCAATTCTCAATTCTCATGTCGATTTACGACGCTTGTTACAATTACCATTCTCAATTCTCAATTCCCTTCACATTCTTTCCGGCACATCAATCCCCAGCAACGACATCCCCGACCGTATGATTTCCGCGACCTTGGCCGACAACGCCAGCCGCTCCAGCCTGACGGATTCATCCGGCTCGTTCAGGATGGAGTAATCGTGGTAAAACTGATTGTATTCCTTTACGAGGTCATAAATATAGTTGGCTATGCAGGCCGGACTGTAGGTTTCTCCGGCTTCCCGGACCACTGCCGCAAAATCGGCCGCCAACTGGATTAACGCTTCTTCCTTGGGTGTCAGGGGCGTCTCCGGAGACAATGGTCCGGGTGAGACCCACCCTTGCTCCGCTGCCTTGCGCAGCACGGAACCAATCCGCGCATGGGTATATTGAATGAACGAACCCGTATTCCCGTTGAAGTCAATGGATTCTTTCGGATTAAAAACCATATTCTTACGCGGGTCCACCTTCAGGATGAAGTACTTCAGCGAACCTAATCCGATGATGCGGATGATTTCGTCCGCCTCTTCGCGACTCAGGCCGTCCAGTTTGCCCAGTTCGCGGGAAATTTCGCGTGCCGAAGCAATCATTTCCGCCATCAGGTCATCGGCATCGACCACCGTTCCTTCACGGCTTTTCATCCTCCCTTCCGGCAATTCCACCATGCCGTACGAGAAATGCACCAGCCCCCGGCCGAAGGCAAAGCCGAGTTTGTCCAACAGGATGGAAAGCGCCTGGAAATGATAGTTCTGTTCGTTACCCACCACGTAAATCATGCGGTCAATCGGGTAATCGTCGAAACGCAGTTTGGCGGTGCCGATGTCCTGCGTCATATAGACGGAGGTTCCGTCGGAACGGAGCAGCAGTTTCTCGTCCAGCCCTTCGGCCGTCAGGTCGGCCCAGACCGAGCCGTCGTCGCGACGGTAGCAGATCCCCCTCTCCAAGCCTTCCAGCACCTTCTTTTTCCCTTCCAGATAGGTCTGCGATTCATAATAAATGCGGTCAAAATCCACGCCCAGCTGCCTGTAGGTCTCGTCAAAACCTTCGTAAACCCAGCCGTTCATCATCCGCCACAGGGCGACCACTTCCGCATCGCCGGCCTCCCAGCGGCGGAGCATCTCTCGCGCCTCGGCCATCAGGGACGACTGCTTTTCGGCTTCTTCCCGGCTCATGCCACCGGCCTCGAGCGCCTTTAACTCTTCCTTGTAGCGCCGGTCGAACTGTACGTAGAAATCGCCCACCAGATGGTCGCCTTTCTTACCGCCCGAGGCGGGGGTTATTCCCTTACCCCATTTCTGCCAAGCCAGCATGGACTTGCAGATGTGAATACCGCGGTCGTTGACAATATTCGTTTTCACGACCCGGTAGCCGTTGGCCTTCAGGATTTCCGCCAGGCTGTAACCAAGCAGGTTGTTGCGGATATGCCCCAGGTGAAGCGGTTTATTCGTGTTGGGAGATGAGTATTCTATCATCACCAGCGGCGACTCTTTGGCCGGCAAACAGATACCGTAGCGGGGTTGACGGTTGAGTTCATTCAGCAACTCCATCCATCGTTGCGGGGCTACCGTCAGGTTCAGGAAGCCTTTAATCACGTTGAACGCTGCCACGGCCGGTTCTTCCCTCAACAGATAATCGCCGATTTCCCGGGCGGTCTCTTCGGGCGGCTTCTTCGAGGCCTTCAGGAAGGGAAATACCACCAACGTAAGGTGTCCCTGAAACTCCTTCTTCGTCTTCTGCAACCGTACCTCCCCGGCATCCGTGCCGTAGAGATTTTGGAGGGCGGTTTTCACCGATGCCGCAAATTGTTGTTCGATTGTCATAATTGAAAAATTTGCGGTAAAGGTATGAAAAAATCAAAGATTCAATCATTCAAGGATTCAAGGATTTCGGGGTGCATTCTTTTTTTGAGGCACTATGAATAAGGGGCTGTCCCGCCACACCGTGGACGCCCATCGGTGTACACCGTGGCGGTCTCAAAAGCCTCTTGGCGTGGCGTCTGTCTTTGCGGGTCCGGTCTCTATTTAACCTCTCCCCCGACCCCTCCCCACAAAGGGCTACTGTTTATACACATTTTTCAGGCCGACGTTTTGATTATGCTGGGCGCGAGGAGCAAGATTGAGAAAAAACACTGACCTTTGCAGAAAACACTTACAGTCATGTTAAAAGAGAAAGGCAAAGACAAACGTAATATGGATTTACGTCTTGTAAAAAGGGGGCTCAAATCCTCAAGTTTATGACCACCATGAGCAGGCAGTCATGCAGAAGACCGATCATTGGAAGGAGCAGGTCTCGTACTGTCGTTTTTGGCGCAACGAACGTATCACCGAAAGCGGCTTAACAGAATTGGCGGTAGCGCATTGTGTTGATCAGGCGCAGCAGGTATCCCGTCTTTTATTGATAGAAGACACGACGGA
>JAISOP010000296.1 GCA_031275525.1 Tannerella sp. | reverse complement strand
AAATAAGTGTCCGCTGAAAAGAGTGGTTAGCGGTGAGCGGTGAGTGGTTCGTCCACTGATAATGCCATACAGCCCGCCGGAAATAACGTCTCCAAACGTTACATCCGGCGGGCTGTATGATTTATTAAAGGATGTCATTGTCAACTCTCCATTCACCATTCTTTGGTTGCCAGCGAGGAGCGAAGCAACAAAGCGTTCCGCATCCGCCGGGCGCTGGAGCGCTTCATCCTGCCGCCGCCCGGAAAAGAATTTTGAATACAAAATGTGAGATTGTAATTAGAATCAATAATTCTATTTATATTCCAAACAGATTCCAACTGAAATTAGTAATTCTATGTGCATTCCAAATAGATTCCGGATAAAATCAATGATTCTAATTGAAATAAAATTGGAATACAAATAGAATCATTGATTCCAATTGGAATCTATTTAGATTCCTATTATTATTAGGAAAACCTCACGCCTGCGTAAGAGCATATCTTACGTATGCGTACAAACAGATTGTCCGTCTAACCACTATTGTCGCGGTGTAAGGAAAAATACGTTATCTTTGTTCCACTAAAATTTGTAGTTGAATGGTATTGGAAATAAATAGGAGACGTCAACTGGTCAGTTGCATCTTGATGATGATATTCGTAGTTTACTATGCGAATATCTGTTTCTTTTACCATAGCCACATTATCAACGGCATTACGATTGTCCACTCGCATATACACAGCCAGGCACACGCACAAACAGACGCTCATAGCAGTAGCGAATTGACCTTGATTTCGGTCTTGTCTTCTTTTCAAACCCTTCAGGCAGGCTTGTGCTTTGCCGGTCTGGGCGTGTTTCTTTTTCTACAGGCCCGGATACGTCCTTTCCGGAAGGAGGGGATGATCCGGAAACCGGTTGCCTGTATTGCTACGCGAGCGCCTCCTTCCGCATAGTGATTCAAGTGATTTAATGTATCAACCTTTTGCCGATTGATTTTCTATATGCCTGCGCAGACGCCGCATATACAAAACCTGCTCGACAAGAACACTATCGTATTTTTCAAATTTCAAAATTGTTTTTTTCAATGGAAAGATTATTCATACTGGCATGGGTATGCGTTGCGCTTGCCTCATGCAAACAAAATATACCTGCAAACGAAAATGCAGACATCCGCTACAGGGGCGATACCCTCGTTGTACCCGAAAACTCGCCTGCCTTGAAAGAGATCGTCATCGGAAGCGCCCGGTTACAGGATTTCTCGGCGGAGTTCAGGACTGTAGGAACGGTTCGTCCGGTGTCGGGTAAATTAGCGGGGATTGCACCGCCGTTTGCCGGACGGATTCTAAAATCGTGTGTCCGCCTGGGACAACGGGTGAGCGCCGGTTCGCCGGTTTTTGAACTCGGTTCGTCCGAGTTTTACGAGGCGACCAAGACCTATTTTGCGGCTCAATCGGCCAACGAACTCGCCCAACTACATTATAACCGTCAAAAAGACCTGGCCGCCCACGGCGTGGCCGCACAAAAGGAACTGGAAGAGGCGGAAAACGAGGCGCATATTGCCGGTCAGGAACTGGAACAGGCCCAAGCAACGCTGCAACTGTTCCAGATCGATGCCGCCTCCCTCCGGATGGGACAGCCTTTGACGGTCGTTTCGCCTATTTCGGGCGAGGTGGTGAAAAGCAACATCACGGTCGGAAACTATACCGGGGAAGATTCGGAACCACTGGTGATCGTTGCCGACCTGTCGCAAGTGTGGGTGGCCGCGCTTGTCAAGGAAAAGTATTTCGGGAGCATCCAACCGGGCGACCGGGTGGAGATATTCACCAACGCGCACCCCGATAAGGTCATCTGGGGCACGATCCATTATACCGGCGAAATGCTGGACGAGGAAACCCGTTCGCTCGAAGTGATCGTCGAATGTAATAATGCCGACAGGGAACTGAAGATCGGTATGTTTTGCGAAGTTCACTTCCTGAGTTCTCCTTCAAAAGCGATTATCCTGCCGGCCACTGCCGTTATGCAGGAACAGGATCATGACTATGTTTGGGTCGAAATATCGAAGGGAAACTATGTCCGGCGCAAAGTGGAGACGGAGTCCGTTCACCCGGACGGCGTACGTGTTATCCGCGGCCTGGGCGAAGGCGAAAAGGTGGTCATGAAGGGTGGTATTTATCTGAACGGGTGAGTGATGGAAAGATTGATAAATACCCTGATTCATCGTCGCTGGCTCATGCTGACGGTATTCGTATGGTTGTCGGGCATTGGGATGTTTGCTTGGCGACAACTGGCCATTGACGCCTATCCCGATATTGCCGACGTCTCGGTGGGCGTTGCCACGCAGGTGCCGGGGCTTGCCGTTGCCGAAATAGAGCAACAGATAACCATCCCCCTCGAACGGGAACTCAACGGTATTCCGGGCCTGAAAGTGATGCGGAGCAAGAACTTTTTCGGAATATCCAAGATTACGCTTGTCTTTGAAGGCGGAATAGACGATTACTGGGCGCGTCAACGGGTGATGGAACGTATCGGCGACGTCGATTTGCCGTTCAACGCCAAGCCCGGACTGGACCCGCTGACCTCGCCCACAGGCGAAATCTACCGCTATGTGGTCGTGGGCGACCGAAGCCTGCGGGAACTTACGGAACTGAATCGCTGGGTGATCATTCCCCGGCTGCGGCAGATCCACGGCATTGCCGATGTGTCCAATTTCGGCGGTATCACCACGCAGTTCCAGATCGAAATCAACCCCAACAAACTGGTCGAATACCATCTTTCGCTCGGCGAAATCACCGAATCCATCGAACGTAACAACTCCAATGCGGGCGGCAGTACGTTGATCCGCGGAGACTTGAGCTACGTGGTGCGCGGCGTGGGACTGGTACGCGATTTGCAGGATTTGGGCCATATCGTCGTAAAGACCGTCGGCGGAGCGCCCGTCTATTTAAAGGATCTGGGCGAACTGAAATACGGGAACCTCGAACGCAAAGGCATCATGGGCTATGTGGATAAGGAAATGGATTATGAGGACGGGGTACAGGGCATGGTGCAACTGTTGCGTTACGAAAATCCGTCGCGGGTGCTCAAAGAAATCAACCAGGCGGTGGAGGAGTTGAATAACCATATCTTACCGGGAGATATCCGGATTCACACCTTCTATGACCGTACCGAACTTGTCGAGGCCACGCTCAATACCCTTTCGCATACCCTTTCGTTCGGCATTGTACTGGTTACAGGCATACTGATCATCTTCCTCGGAAGTCCGAAAGGCGCCTTGCTGGTCACGATCACCATTCCCGTTGCCCTGCTGATATCCTTTATCCTGATGTGGCTGACCGGTATTCCGGCGAACCTGCTCTCGTTGGGAGCGATTGATTTCGGCATCATTGTGGACGGCACGATTGTGATGATGGAGACGATTCTCAAGAAACGGGAAGACGATCCCGGTCATCCGCTCGAAGCATCGAGCATAGCGAAACGTGTTGCGGAAATCGCCAAACCCATCTTTTTCGCCACGCTGATTATCATGATCGCCTACCTGCCGCTGTTTGCGTTCGACCGGGTGGAACAGAAACTCTTTACCCCGATGGCCTTTACGTTGAGCTTTGCGCTGCTGGGAGCGCTGGCCTCGGCATTGATCCTGATTCCCGGGCTTGCTTTCGCCGTGTATAAAAAGCCGCAGAAGGTGTATCGTAACCGTTGGCTCGAACGCCTGACGGAAGCCTACAAAAGGCAGACGGCGAGGATGATCGCCGCCCCGAAAAGAATCGTTGTCCCCATTCTTGCAGTCTTGGTTGCGGTCGTCGGGCTTTCGGCGTATGTGGGGAAGGACTTTTTGCCGCCCCTCGACGAAGGAAGCATCTGGATACAGGTACAGTTGCCGCCCGGCATGTCGCTCGAAAAGTCGTCGGAAATGGCGACCGCGCTCCGGAATAAACTCAAAACCTTCGACGAAGTGACCTACGTCATGACTCAAACGGGACGCGACGACGAAGGCGTATGCCCCTTTTCGTTTTCGCACATCGAAGTAATGATTGGATTAAAGGCATACAAGACCTGGAAAAACGGTCGTCGTAAGTCAGACCTGATTGCCGACATGGCCGCCCTGATCGACACCATGCCCGGCTACGGCGTCGGCTTCTCGCAGCCCATCATTGACATGGTTCAGGACCAGGTTGCGGGAGCGCACAGCGATTTGGCAATCAAGATTTACGGCGAAGACATGACGGAAAGCCGCCGGATAGCCGAAGAGACGGTAAGGGTGGTCAAAGAAGTGCCCGGCGCTACGGACGTCGGTATCATGGAAGAGCCTTTCCTGCCGCAACTTCAGATCGTGGCCGACCGCGACAAAATCGCCCAATACGGCTTGAACGTCGCCGACGTTGCCGAGTTAATCGAGGTAGCCATCGGCGGCAAGGCCATTTCACAGGCATTTATCGGCAGCCGGGTGTACGATGTGATTTGCCGTTACAACGACGTATCGCGCGATACGCCCGAAAAAATAGGCTCGCTGATGCTTACTTCGGGTTCGGGAACGATGGTACCCCTTTCGGCGGTGGCGCAAATCAAAACAACCACAGGCGCAAGTATGATTTCCCGCGAAATGAACCAGCGGTTTGTGACCGTGCGTATGAACCTGCGTGGGCGGGACCTGACTTCGTTCGTCAAGGAGGCCGGCTCGAAGATTAAAGAGCAGGTGAGGTACGACCCTTCCAAGTTCAGGTTCCACTGGGCGGGACAGTTGGAAAACCAGCACCGCGCCTTCGGTCGCCTGGCCGTGATCATGCCCCTTACGCTGGCGGTGATGTTCCTGCTACTTTTCTTCACGTTCGGGAAATTCCGTCAGGCGGGATTACTGATCGGGATGTTGCCCCTTGCGGTCTTCGGGGGCATGTTGGCGCTGGTGGTACGCGGGATGACGTTCAATGTGTCGTCGGCCGTAGGATTCATTGCACTTTTCGGGGTCTTCATCCAGAACGGCGTCATCCTGGTTTCGCACATGAACGTGCTGCGCAAGCGGGGAACGGAGCTGAAAGAAGCCGTCATCTCCGGCGCCTCCCACCGGCTGCGTCCCGTGATGATGACAGCCACCGTAGCGGTCCTGGGACTCTTGCCCGCCTCGATCTCCACCGGCATCGGCTCCGATGTACAGCGTCCCCTGGCCACGGTGATTGTTTACGGGCTATTGTGCGGGACCATCCTCACGCTCTACGTCTTGCCCGTCTTTTACTATCTACTCGAAAAGAGGTTTCAGCGGATGCCCCGCCGGTTCAATTCAGACTGATAACGTGCGGCATGTCGGTTGTGTTCAGCCAGCGAAGCCGTAAAGTGGTGCCTTCCGGAGAGGTCTCCCCGGGCACACATATACAGGTAGTGGTGTTTCGCATAATTCAAGACTGCCTCCGTGGCCGTGATGGAAGGTATCCGGATAGGGCCGGGAGGCAGTCCTGTGTGCAGGTAGGTGTTATAGGGGGAATCCAGGTCACGGTGCCGGTAAAGGATGCGGCGCAGGGTGAAGTCGCCGGCCGCATATTTGAGCGTCGGGTCGGCCTGTAAGGGCATACCGCGGTGCAGGCGGTTGATATAAAGGCCGGCAATCACCGGGTACTCCTCCGCCACCGCCGATTCCTCCTCTACGATGGAGGCCAGCGTCGCCACTTCAACGGGCGACAGGCCGATTTCCCCCGCCTTGCCGCGGCGTGCCTCCGTCCAGAAGGCCAGGTATTCACGCTTCATGCGCCGCATCAGGTTCGGGGCGGAAATATTCCAGTAAACCTCGTATGTATTGGGGATAAACATCGCCGGGAGGGTCTGCGGGGTGAAACCCAGCGAATGGCAGAAGGCTTCGTCCTCCAGCAGTGCAGCCAGTTCGCCGCTATCCGGCATCAACTGGGCAGCCAGGCGTTCGGCCAGGTCTTCCACGGTACGGACATTGTGGAAAGTAATCCGTACGCTTTCCTGGTGTCCCCGGCGCAGCCGGTTGAGCAAGTCGCGGTTATTCATTCCCGGCTCCACCGCATAACACCCGGTACGTACGTGATCCGGGTAGTTCAGCAGCTTGGCCAGCCGGACGAACGTCCCGATGTCCCGGCAGTGCGCCGAGTCCTCCAGCTGGCGGCACAGCCATTGGAAATCATTGCCGGGGTAAATACGGATATGGTACGTCCCTTCGGGCATGAAGTTCGGCGCAAGAAGCATCCGCGCACCCATTCCGCCAACCACCAGCAGGGTCACGAACAGCGCCGTGAGGCCGGCTATGAGCGCCTTCACAAGTTTCGGTTTACGCATCTCCCTTTCCTTTCTCTCGATCTGCCGATGGTTTGGACCCCTGCACCTTACCCTCCTTTTATTTTGCCGGATAATAGAAGCGGTTCAACTCCTTTCCCCCCGTATCTTTCCGCACGACCGTCATCCCGGCTGCATCCGCCTTGACATCCAGCGCCGTCTCGGGTGCATTGACCAGAATGGGGAAATCGTGCAGCGAACCCGGCTCCACATACTTGTAGCGGTGCGTATGCCCGCAGAACATGGCCGTTATCCCGGCGTTGCGCAATACCGGCAGGAATTTCTCCCTCACCTCCATCGTCCCGTGCCAGTCCGAATCCACCGGCGGGATGTGTACAATCACCAGCCGGTACAGGGCCGTCCGGAACGATTCGCCCTGTAGTTCCTTTACCAGCCATTCCCGTTGCTCGCTGCGGTAGGCGTCGAACTGCGACAGCCCGGAGTATTCGATATCCGAATCCGGCTTGTCTTCCCCCGAATCCAGTATAATAAAATGTACCGGCCCCTGCCGGAATGAATAGTACAGCTTACCGGTATTCGTCGGGAAATACGAAGAAAAGGAGACGTTGAAAGCCCCGCGCGTCTCGTGGTTGCCCCGCGCATAGAACACGGGCACTTCGGAGGCAAACCGGTTCACGGCTTCGTCCATGAAGCCGGCGAAAAAGGCTGTTTCGTCCTCCATGTCGTTCACCATATCCCCGTTGAACAGCGCCAAGTCCGCCTGACCGTAAACCACGTTGCGCGTCAAGTCGCCCAGGTCGCGGACCCGGCCGTGGATATCGTTGACCACCGTGAAGGCAACCTCCGCCCCTCCGCCATCGAGCGTCCGGAAGCGGAGCGGTGGCCGGGAATACACATTGGTCGCAGCCACCTGCCCATACAGGACATCGCTTTGTCCCTCATACCGGAGTACGGCCCTCGACAATACCCGGTAACGGTATTCCGTCCCCTTGGTAAGCCCTTCCAGGGTGATTTTGTGCAACTTGCCCACCACCCGGTTGCCATCCCTGGTCTGGTAATAAGACGGGCGTTCCGCGGCATAAAAACTCTCGTCGCCCGCCGGGGCAAGCTCCACCCACGACACGGCATCCACGTCCGTCGTCCACACGACCGTCACCTCCTTTTCACCCACCGCCTGCAAATAAGGGCCGTGCGTGATGCGGATACCCTGGGCCGACGCCCACAAGGACACCAGCCCGAATACCATCGCCATACTTACTTTCTTTTTCATCTCTTCTTTCATTATTATTATACCTTGCGCGGCATGGTTTTGTGCATTCGGGGAATGGAAAGAATCCTTTAAGGCTTTCAGGTCTGTCAGGTCTTTTAAGTCTTTTAAGCCTCGGTGGAACCGGACTACATGCACAAAACGATACCGCGCACAATATGTATTGAACGGCGATCCCCTCACGCCGCGGCTACAAAGATATGTATTCTTTGAGAATGGAGCATGGAGCATGGAGAATGGAGCATGAAACATTTGATTTTTGTGGGGGCCATGAATGAATCAACAAATCATTCCAATCACATGAATCACAAAAATCACAGTTCGGACTGTTACACAGGAGTGGTTAGTTTCTTCATAAAGCATATAGCCCACCGGAAGTAACGGGGCAGGATGTCTATTTTACGGAAATACAATAACAACAAACAGAAGCCGACGCGCCGGCTGCCCGCATGTGTGAGATAGGCTATCTCACATGTGTGAGATAGGCTATCTCACACGTGTGATTTAGGCTATCTCACACATGCGTGACTTAGGCTATGTCACACGCGTGACTTAGGCTATGTCACATGCGTGACTTAGGCTATGTCACATGCGTGACATAGCCTATGTCACATGCGTGACATAGGCTATGTCACACGCGCGACATAGGTTATGTCGCACGCGCGACTTAGGCTATGTCGCATGTATTCTCCAGGTTATGAATAGAACGATTCTTTACCTCAGGACATTTCCCGTCTCTGTTGGGTCGTACTCGCAGGGGCGTATTGCATACGCCCTCATTTTCCAATAAGAGGCTACCTCCAAATCCTCCCGGCGTGGTATCTGTCTT
>JAISOP010000269.1 GCA_031275525.1 Tannerella sp. | reverse complement strand
CGTTCTCGCCGTTGACCGCGTCGATTTGCAGCGTGTCCAGCCGGAAAGACTTCCCCGCTGTCTGAAAGGAGAAGTGATCCACCAGGATTTGCCCGGTGAAGTGATCCGGATGATTTCCGGTAAAATGAGTGGACAGATTCAGGGAGATTTGCGGTTGGTCATATTGGGTGGTAATATGCAGTTTGTCCGGGCGGACATCGGTCAGGCGGGCGGAAACCCGGAAAATAGAATGTTCGCCGTTTGCCCGGACAAAACCTTCCGCATGTAATTTCCCGTTGGGGTCGTCCACCTCGAGCAGGCCGTGAAACTCCTGCCGGGCAAAATGGCCTGCAAGCAGGAGGTTCTCGTAGCGGTAGCCCCGGTAGTCCATCTGATTCACCTGTGCCCGGATGTTTCCTGCGAGCGAACTGTCCTTTGAGCCGGATACGTCCACTTCGGCCGAAAAACGAACCGTCCCCCAGGGATTGCCCTCGTCAAACAGCCGGTTGACGTCCAGTTCGGAGGAGGCGACCAGGCCTTTCAGGTGGAAGGCCGTCTGTTGCTCCCGCTGATGTTCGATGAGCAGATCCGTTTCGAGGGAACCGATGTCCGACTGTAATTTGCCGTAGGCCACCAAATGGTCGGTGAAACCGGCTATTTCACCGGAAAAGCCAATCTGTCCCAATCGCAGGGCGAGTGTGGAGAGGGCCGACGGTTTTTCCGCCAGCCGGTCAATCACCTCGGACAGCCTGGCGGCAGTCAGGTGCAGCCGGTCGATGCGTCCGAACAGGTAAGTGGTCTCCGGCTGCAGGAGGTTCTTCCACTCCATTTCTCCCTGAAACGACAGGGCGCTGTTCTGTTTCAGCGTCAGTCTCCGGACGAGCCAATCGTCCGCGTCCCCGGACACATCAGCCGAGAGTTCCATTTTCTCCGGGAAATGCCGCAACGCAGGTGCAAAGGCGGCAAAATCGCGCAGGCAGAGGCCGGAGGCATTCAGGCGAAGTTCGACGGACGGGCCGGTTAGCTTCGAAACAACGCTGTCGGCCTCGAAGCGTATGCGGGCGTCCGTGATTTGCAGCAGCGTTTCCGGCAGGCGGATATGAAACTCGTCGAACGCGACGCCCTGCCGGTTTCCGCTCAGGTGTGCCGACAGCTTATCCAGCCGGAAACCGGAACGCTCCTGAAAACTCAGCGCCCGGATACGGAGGTTCAGGCTGTCGCCGTCCAGGTGTTCCAAAGCAATCTGTCCGCTCAGTTTCTCCACCAGTGCGTGGTTCGGATTGAACGTCCGCGAGGCGTCGGGCGCGTCGGCCACGTCGTAGCGAACGCTGCCGTTCCGGAACAGGACGGAATGGATCCGGAGGTCGATATCCGGAGGCGATGTGGTGTCGCGGGAGGCGAACGCGTCCAGGAGAAATTGCAGGTTGAGCGGGGCGTCGGAGGTTTCACGATGCAGGTTGAGCGAAAAGTTGAACAGGCGTACCCGGGAAAAGACCCATTTCTTCCGCAAGAGAAGCGGCCACACCTGGAATCCGGCGGAGAGGTGGCCGGCCTCGAACAGCCGTTCGCCGCGCCGGTCGTCCAGCGAGACGTCGCTCAACGCCAAACGGTTGAGCCACACCATTTCCACCTTTCCTATTTTCACGGGCACATTCAACTGCGAAGACAGAAATTCGCCGGCTGCCTTCGTCATCCTTCGTTGTACTTGCGGGGTATGCAGCAGCACAGCCGGCAGCACATAAAAAATGCCCCACAGGTTGAAGAGCGTGATTACGATGTACTTTAAAACTTTAATAGCTTCTTTATTTATCTGTTAGTTCTGTTTGGATGCCTTCCCGCATCCGGTTGCGACGCCCGGATTTCGCCGGGCGGTTGTAAATTTACCCCACAAAAATAATACATCTCGCAATAGATTTCGTTCTTTTGCACTCAATTTTTATTTTATGAGCATAACTATCCTGGGGATCGAGTCGTCCTGCGACGATACTTCCTGCGCCGTGATACGCGACGGCGTGCTGCTGTCCAACGTCATCGCCGGGCAGGCGATACACGAGGCCTACGGCGGCGTGGTGCCGGAACTGGCCTCGCGCGCCCATCAACAGAACATCGTCCCCGTGACGGCGGAAGCCCTCCGGCGTGCCGGTATCCGGCAGGAGGAGCTAAGCGCGATTGCCTTCACACGCGGGCCGGGGCTGCTCGGTTCGTTGCTGGTGGGCGTCTCTTTTGCCAAGGGGCTGGCGCTCGCGCTACGGTGTCCCATCATCGAGGTAAACCACTTGCAGGCGCATGTGATGGCGCATTTTATCAAACAAACGCCGGACGACGGCCGACATCCGCAATATCCGTTTCTCTGCCTGCTGGTGTCGGGCGGCAATTCCCAGATTATCCGGGTACAGGCCTACCATCGAATGGAAATCATCGGGCAAACCATCGACGATGCCGCCGGCGAAGCGTTCGACAAGTGTGCCAAGGTGATGGGGCTGGGCTATCCGGGCGGGCCGGTCGTGGATCGCCTGGCGGGAGAAGGCAATCCGGCGGCCTTTGTTTTCAGCAAACCGCATGTTCCCGGCTATGACTACAGTTTCAGCGGCCTGAAGACGTCGTTTCTCTATACCTTGCGCGACGCGCTGAAGGTGAATCCGGATTTCATCGAACAAAACAGGGCGGATTTGTGTGCCTCGCTACAGGCGACCGTCGTTGAAATACTGATGAACAAACTGCGGAAGGCTGCCGCGGACTTGAACATACGGGAAGTGGCTGTTGCCGGGGGCGTGTCGGCCAATTCGGGTCTGCGGGACGCTTTTCGCGAACATGCCGCACGTCTCGGCTGGAACGTGTACCTCCCGCCCAACGCTTTTACGACGGACAATGCGGCCATGGTTGCCATGACCGGGTATTACAAATACCGGGATGGCGACTTCTGTTCGATGGACGCAGCGCCCTTTTCACGAACCGTTTTGGAGGGTACACCCTGAAAATCTCCGGAATACATATAGAATTCAAAGATTCAAAAAAAACGAGCCTTTTGAATGATTGAATTTTTGAATCCGCCTTTCTCTAAAAACTCCCAACGCTACGCTTCGCTCCGCAGAAAAAAAGTTGTCCGCGAATGCACGCGAATATGAGGGTGCATTCGCGGACCAAGTTTTTTTTCTCTGCGGAGCGAAGCGTAGCGTTGGGGAGGGATTAGAGGTTTCCTAAGTTGAAATATAGACGGAATAATCTACGGAATAATCTATAGACGTGAAATCGTTGATTGGATGGCGGCGATGTGTGCCGGGGTCGTGCCGCAGCATCCGCCGATAATGTTTGCGCCGGCTTCCAGCAAGGCAGGCGTCAGGGCGGCCATCATTTCCGGGGTTTCGGGAAAGACGTCTTCACCCTTCACGCGCACCGGAAGTCCGGCGTTGGCATGTATAAGAATGTACACGTCCGGCCAGGCGGCACGTATCTCCCGAACGATTTCAATCATGCGTTCCATGCCGTTGCCACAGTTCGCCCCGACAATATCGGCGCCCGCGTCAAGCGCCTGCCGGACGGCCTCGACCGGCGTAAGCCCCATCATGGTACGAAATTCTCCCTGCGCCGTCTTTTCAAAGGTAAAGGTAGCAATCACCTCCAGCCGTGTATGTTCCCGGGCGGCCCGAATCGCCGCTACCGCTTCTGCGGCGTCGCTCATGGTTTCGATACAGAGGGCGTCGGCGCCGCCCCGTTCCAGCGCCACGGCCTGCTCCCGGAAACAACGGTAGAAATCGTCTTCGGTGACGTCGCCCATCAGCAGTAGTTTTCCCGTCGGCCCGACGGAGGCAATGACATACTTCTCTTCGCCCGCCGCCCGTCGCGATGCCTGTGCCGCCGCTTCGTTGATGGCGCCCACCTTGTCTTGCAAACCAAAATGCTTCAACTTGTAGTAATTTGCCCCGAAGCTGTTGGTTTCCACCATGTCCGCCCCCGCGCGGAGATAGCTCCGCGCAATATCTTCCACTTCATCGGGATGCGTCAGCGACCACTCTTCCGGACATTCTCCCGCTTGCAGCCCTTTCCGGTACAAAAATGTGCCCCAGGCTCCGTCGGAAACTAATACCCGGCCTGTTTTCAATACCTCCGTTATTCGTTGTTTTGCCATTGTTCGTCTATTAACTTTACAGGGGGCAAAAGTAATCTTTTTTTACCAAGGCAAACATGGTTTTGTGCATTCAGGGAATGGAGCGAAGTTTTTAAGTCTTTTAGGCCTTTTAAGCCTCGGTGGAACCGAACTCAGTAGAACCGAACTTCGCAGAACCGGTCATGCACAAAACTATACCGTGCACGGTCTAAGACCGGTCTTAGACTTTCTAAGAGGCTGTCTCAAAAGCCTCTTATTGGACCATGAGGGCGTATGCGATACGCCCCTACGAGTACGCACGACCCAATATAGACGGGATGAGAATTGAGAATTGAGAATTAAAGAATGGTGAATGGTTACAAGCGTCGTAAACCGATACAACTCTCCCCTCTCCTTGTGGAGAGGGGTCGGGGGAGAGGTTAAATAGCGGCTACCGCCCTCTCCACTCCGCCTCCGCGGGGCTTTAGCCCAATTACTCCCTTTCTTGCCGTTTGCTTTAGCTGACGGCTATAGCTGACAACAGCGATGCCATTCGTCCCAAATTCTCTCTTGTTATGCTTTTTTTTTTTTTTTTGGTTTTTCTCACTAAAATGGGCTATCTACCTTTGCCTCGAATTACAGGTGTATAGCTTTCTGCCTGACATTCGTTCCGACGCATAACATAGAAAATCGAACAGTTAGTATTTATGGGGGGCGGTCGATGCCGACCTTCGACCCGGGAGCAGCGGCGAACTGCGTCCGGCTGCGTCGGCTGACCGTCTCCCTACCCCCGGCGGCTAATGAACCGTCGCCGGTGTTCGGTTTTCTGTGTGCCCCGGATGATTGCGGAGAGGGCTGCAACTGTTTTTAACCGAATAAATGAACAAGATTGGACAATCGGACTAAAAAAAACGGATTGAAGATGAAAACGATTTTTACGCGACATTTTAGAGCGGCGGCGACGGGCGTGGCCGTTTTATGCGCATACGGGGTCGGCGCGCAGGCGCAGACCACCCTCACCGCCCGTAACGACACCCTCTACACCGGGCCGCTACAGACGGTCAGGAAAGACATCGTTTACAACGACGTCAAGAGCGAGGGATACTCCTGGACGCTCCTCACCTCGCTCAACCCCGCTACCCAGGGCGTGGCCGAGCAAGACGGAGATTACCTGACCTTCACCCCGGCGGCCAACTTCACCGGTACGCCCTCTGCCGACCCCGAGGTGCGCGGCACGCTGGACCTTGACTATGAACTGACCAACGGCGTGCTCTCCTCCACGGCCAAAATCCATGTCATTGTCCGGGAGCACAACAACCCCGTCAACGTGATTTATCCCGACGCCGAGTGCGTTTTCCTCATGTCCTCCGGCGTCGCCTTCGAGCCGGTACTCAAGTACGTGGGGAAATCCGGAACCACCCCCTATGTGGACACCGACCGGCTCGACGGCTTTTCCATGCCACTGGTCGGCGACCTCAACGGCGACTACCGACCGGAAATCGTCGCCATGGGGATGAGCAACGGAACCGGTACTACCGCTCAGCTGCCCGGCTTATCCGGTACGGGTGATAAAATCATCATCCTGAACGGACAGACGGGAGAGGAACTCTACCGCTATCCGCTCAGTAACCTGGCCGGAAGTTACACACTGCGCTACGAGCCGCGCCACAATTCGGTATCCAAGCTGGCCATTGCCGACCTGGACCGGAACGGCTTCGGCGAGATTATCGTGACCGAGACCGGCTCGGGCGGACGGGTGCACTGCATAGAGCCGATCTTCAGTGGCGCAACAATCACCGGGATGACCAAACGCTGGACGGGCTGGACGGGAAACACTTCCACCGTAGCCAGTTACAAAAGCGGTATCTCCGGAACCCCGGGAGAAACTACTTTCGGCGCTCCCGTGCCTTACATTGCCGACCTGAACGCCGACGGCACACCGGAAGTCATCGTTTACAACAAAATCTACGACGGCGTTACCGGAGAGCTGGTCTGCACGCTGGAAACCCTGAATAATTTCAGTTATACCACTTTGTCGACGACCGCGGCAACCATCCGGACCAATTACGCCTACGTGGGACGCCGGCCCAGTGCAGGCTATTCGGACGACCATATTCCCTGCATGGCCATTGCCGACATCGACAAAGACGGTTACCTGGACATCGTGGCCGGGAGCAAGGTGTACCTGATGACGAACAATGCCGGGAAGCCCGCCCTGAAATCCATTATCCTCGGCCCGGCAAGCGTGACGGCGCAGCGGGGTACCGGTTCCTCAGAGACGACCGTTTACGTGAACGACGGCTTTACGGCCGTGGCCGACATCGACCTCGACGGCAACCCGGACGTGATTGTGCTCGCCCCGGCCGTAACCGGTATGTCGGCGAGCACAACCCACCAGGTGCTGTATGTCTGGGATCCGATGAACGATCCGACCACCGCCAAAGCCGCCACCTATTTATATACCGACGGTCAAACCGGCACCATGTCCTATCCGTTTGTCGGCGACATCAACGGACGGCCGGACGACCACACGGAAAGCAAATACCTGCCGGAAATCTGTTTCAACGGCGGACGGTTTTATCTCTCGAACACCAATTGTTCGCAAATCGCATTTCATCCCCTGTCGCAAACCGACCTGGCCGCCGTACCGACCGGACAGGCTTCCAGCGGATTCAGCGCGGCCTCCAACGACGCCTCTGTAAGGGGACACATTATCGGCTTCACCTACCACAATCCCGCGGGCACGCCCCTGCACCAACGGCTCAAGCTGGCATGGGCCATGGAGCACAACGACGAATCGACCTGTACGGGCATCACCATGTTCGACTTCGACAACGACGGCATCAAGGAACTTTGCTACCGCGACGAAAACTCCGTGCGCGTCATTTCGCCCGCCCGCAAAACCTATATCTACAACACGGAGGGGCCCTCCCCCACCGGCGCCGTCCGATTCAAATACACCGGCACGATCGGTTCCTATACCGGTTTTGAGGCCCCCGTTATTGCCGACGTCAACCTGGACGGCAGCGCCGACATTGTCACCCTGGTGCACGACGACCCACGAAGCAACTATCACCATTCCAAAGGCTTTGTGCATGTATTTGAACACGCCTCCGGGTCGGACAAGTGGGCGCCCTGTCCGCCGGTTTGGAACCAGGGCATTTACTTCCCGCTGCAAATCAACGAAGACCTCACCGTGCCGCCTAAGCCGCAGTCCATGCTGAAATCCTATTCGGACGGTACGCGGACGATCTACCCCTACAACGGACAGTGGATCCAGCAGCCCATCGTCAAGCTGGATGCCGACTACGTGCCGCAGGTGCGCCAGCCCGACGCCGAGATCACGGAGATGGAGGTGCGGGTGATCAATGCCTCCCAGATGGAAGTCACCCTCTATCTGCGCAACAACGGCAGCGCCTCGGTCAACGCCCAGACCCCCGTCACCTTCTACGACGGCGGCGGCGACGGCAAGTCCTTTGCCCAGGCGCACGCCTACCCCATCGGCACGGCGCCTGTGGGCGTGGACATCTTTCCCGACGAGAGCGCCAAGGTCTCCCTCCTCGTCAACACCACGCTGGGCTTCAACGAGCGCCTGGTATGGGCCAGGATCACGGACGACGGCGGCGCCTTCCCCGCCGCCGGATATACCGACTGCGACCCGGACAACAACGTCTTCTCGGGCAGCTACTGCCAGGACCTGGGCGTGGAGTTGACCGTATCGCCCGACTCCGTCCTTTGCAGCACCACCGACAATGCCCTGCTCACCGCCGAGGTCGGAGGCATTCCGGGCGCCATCACCTACCAGTGGTATTGCAACGGCTTTCAGGTGCCCGACTCCGTGTCGCGAACCTACCACGCTTCCGTGGCCGGGGAATACAGGTGCTACGTCACCGTGGGGCCGGTCTGCCGGGGATTCACCCCCAAACGCAAAATCACCCGCGAAATGCCCGTCGCCGTCGATGACACCCTCCGCACGATGATCAACTCCACGCTCACCGAAGACATTATGCGCAACGACCTCAAGTCGCAGTGGTGCAACCCCGCGCCCGACATCCTCACCCAGCCCCTCCACGGCACCGCCTCCATCGTCAACGACTCCCTCCGATACATCCCCAACAGCGGCTTCGTCGGACAGGACTCGCTTTCCTACTCCATCGGTAACAATACCGCCAAAGTCAGGATCGTTGTTTACAGCCGACCCGACAACCTCGTGGACGAAGGGGACTGCTTCGTCGAAGGGACTTCCTTCGCGTTTTCCATGCGGAAGCAGCCATGGGCCAATACGGCGCTTACACATGCCAATACGGGGCCGCTGGTCGGAGACCTGGACAGGGACGGGCTGCCGGAAATCGTCGCGTATAACTGGTCGACAGGACACCAGCTGGACAGCCTGATGGTATATAACGGACAAACCGGAGCTTTAAAAGCGAGGATCAGTCTGGACTCTTCCTCTTATGCGGACGGTGGCTGGTTTCCTGTAATGACTGCGGCGCTGGCGGATGCCGACAGGAACGGAAGGGGTGAAATTATCTTTACCACGCCGACGAAAGACCGGAAGGTTCGTTCCTTTGAGGTGACAGGCAGCGGTTCCTTTTCGATGGCAGAGAAATGGACAAGCGCTGAACCTTTCGACTGTCCGACGCCGGCTCATGCAGCCATGCCCGACCGTCTGCCCCAGCCCATTGTGGCCGACTTCAACGGCGACAGCGTGCCCGAAGTCGTTATTTACAACAAAATATACAATGCCGCCACAGGTGCATACCTGGGCTATACCGAATCTTCGGTGATGACGGCTCATGTGGGCAGAATTACGAACAGAAACTATAACCGAAGCACCAACTTCATGACCGCGGCTGACTTCGACGGCGACGGGCTGCCCGAAATCGCCGCCGGAGGCAAAGTGTACAAAGTCCGCTTTAATGCGGCCAAAACGTCCGTAACCTGTACGAAGTGGAGCGAACACGCATCCGTGGCCGACGGATATACGGCCGTGGCCGACGTCAATCTGGACGGCCACCTGGATGTGGTGGTGGTAAACGGTGTCAATCCCACCTATATACAGATATGGACGCCCGCCACAAAAACCAAGTTTACCGACATACAGGTTACTTCGACCGGAAGCCAGGGTTATCCGTTTATCGGCGATATCGACGGCGTGGTGACAGACGGGAAAAAGTATCCGGAAATCTGTGTCGTTACATCCATTAGCACTGGAGGGAATGTGACAGCGTTCAAGTTTAACCCTGTCGGCGGCACCTTTTCCCGCAAATGGGAGTTTCAAAATTCGGATAGTTCCGGCGGGACGGGCATTACCCTGTTTGACTTCAACAACGACGGCATCAACGAAGTAGTTTATCGGGATCAGGGAACGTTATATGTATTGAACGGCACAGCCGACGGTGCGAAGCCCACGACGCAGGCTTCGTATGCATGTACTTCCGGCACGGCGTTCGAGTATCCCGTCATCGCCGATACCGACGGCGACGGCAGCGCCAATATCTGCGTTACCTGCAATAATACCGTAACTGTTTTTGAGAGCAACAACGCCACCCCGTGGTCAACCACGCGGAAGGTCTGGAACCAGGTCAACTACGAGCCGCTGCAGATCAGTGAAGACCTGACGGTGCCGCCGTTCGTGCTGCCCAAAAACCGCACCTTCGGCACCAAACAGCCCTACAACGGGGCGCTGATCCAGGTGCCCACGATGGTGAACACGGATTTCGACGTGGTACAGATTTCCCCCGACCCGGCGGTAGACAGCGTTTGGATCACGCCGGTGAACGCCAGTACTTCGCGGGTATGGGTACGGATCAAGAACCTGGGCGTGAAGAACACGAATATCGCGTTGCCGGTGGCGCTCTACAACACGGGCACGCCGGGCACGGGCTTCCTGCAACAAAAGCAGGTGGGCGCTATCCTGGCTCCGGGCGACACGTATGACCTCTATTTCGAGATTCCGACTTCCGGCGTGACCATCATCATGTCCGTCCGCATCCAGGACACCGGGACGCAGTTTCCGGCCGCCGGCTCGTTCCTGGACTGCAACCTGGGCAACAACACGGGCACGGTGAGCGGGCTGCTGGCGGTGAACGACTACGTCTATCCGTCGCCCGACCGCCCGTCGCGCATCGACGTACGCGACAACGACTACCTAAGCTCCTGCGGACGCGGGCAGTTGACGGGCTTCGTCGTGGTGAAACAGCCGACGCGCGGCACGCTGGCGTCCGGCTCCGACAGCGTGTTCACC
>JAISOP010000234.1 GCA_031275525.1 Tannerella sp. | reverse complement strand
AAACACGTTTAAAAGGACGGAAGTGCGGCAAAAAGAGAGGCGTTTGCTTCCCGCCGTATAAATGCAGGCAATCCGCTCTGAAAGGATGGTTTTCCGACCCAAAATTATGGTAATTCTTTCTATAATTTTGGCAATTCGACCCAAAATTATGGTAATTTTTTCTATAATTTTGGCAATTCGACCCAAAATTATAGTAAGTTTTTCTATAATTTTGGCAATTCGACCCAAAATTATGGCAATTTTTTCTATAATTTTGGCAATTCGACCCAAAATTATAGTAAGTTTTCCTATAATTTTGGCAGTCCGACCCAAAATTATGGCAATTTTTCCTGTAATTCCGGCCCTCCGAATCCGGATTTCGGCTACCGTAGCCCGGCGTTTCATAAAAAAAGCCCGGCGTTTCTGTCGAAAAACAGGAAAGGTCAGGCTCAAAAATCAAATTTTTTATGAAAACAACATGTATGTCTCATCATGCGTCTGTTATCGGCGGACGGGAACGTATCCTCCGTTTGCATGTATGTTCCGGCTTTGTTTTAATAGTTTACGCTGAAACGGTGTTTGCCGGAGCCGACGTCGTATGTCCGGTCGCCGTAGGGCATCACGATGGCGGCTTCCGTGTTGGGCGGGACGGTTACGTCGAGCGTAAACGTCCGGTTGCGGTCTGTCCAGGCTACTTCGATGAGGCCGGCGATGGCGTGGTAGCTGCCTTTGACCCATTCCAGTCCGCCGCCCGGCAGGGGCCGGACGGTGAAGCGTCGGTATCCCGGACGGCTTTCGTCGGGACGGATGCCCAGGATGTGGCTGTACATCCATTCGCCTACGGCGCCGATGGCTACGTGGTTGAGGGAGTTCATTCCGGGGCTTTGGAAGCCGCGTCCGGCGACGTAGCCGTCCCAGCGTTCCCAGATCGTGGTCGCGCCCTGGTCGATGGAGTAGAGCCACGAGGGGAAGCGGCGGCTGGTCAGCAGGCTGTAGGCGAGGTCGGCGTATCCGCGGTCGCTGAGCTGTTTCATCAGGCGGATGGTGGAGTGGATGCCGGTGGAGATGCGCCCGTCGTAGGCTTCGATGGCTTTGGCCATGTGTGCGGCGGCTTTTTCGCGCAGCGCTTCGGGTATCATGTCCCACTCCAGGGCCATGGCGTAGCCGGCTTGCGTGTCGCCTTCGATTTTTCCGTCGGGCGAGACGTAGGCGTCGGCAAAGGCCTGTCTGATGCCGGCGGCCAGGGCTGCGTAGTAGGCGTGTTCGTTTTCGCGTCCGAGCAGGCGGGCTGTTTGGGCGAGCAGGCTGGTGGAGTAGGCGAAGTAGATGGTGGAATAGACGTCGTGGGGCAGTTCTCCTCCGCGGTTCGGATAGTCGTCGGCGACGATGGTGTTTCCGTTCAGCCAGTCGCCGTACATGTGTCCGCGGCTGAAGCGCCAGCGCAGGTCGGGGTTGCGGCGGTGGATGAAGTCGATGAAGCGTTTCATGGCGTCGTACTGTTGGGCCAGGAGGCTGGTGTCGCCGTAGTTCTGGTACATCCGCCAGGGGATGATGACGCCGGCGTCGGCCCATCCGGGGGCGTTGTAGAAGGAGCGCCACTGGCCGTCGTTGGGCGAGACGTCGGGCAGGCGTCCGTCGGGGAGCTGGTCGTCGCGGATGTCGCGCATCCATTTGGTATAGAAGCCGGCCATGTCGAGGTTGTAGATGGCCGTTTGCGAGAAGACCTGGGCGTCGCCCGTCCAGCCTTCGCGTTCGTCGCGCTGGGGGCAGTCGGTGGGTACGGAGATGAGGTTGCCCCACTGTGTCTGGCGGATGTTTTCCCACAGTTTGTTGACGTCCCGGTTGGAGGTGACGAACCGTCCGGTCACGGGGGAGGAGGAGGCGATCATTTTGCCGCACAGGACGCCGGGCCGGGGGGGCTGCGTGAGGCCGGAGACTTCGACGTAGCGGAAGCCGTGGTAGGTGAAGCGCGGCTCGTAGTCGATCCGTTTTTCGCTGCCGGGGTGGTAGAGGTCGGTTTGGCGGGCGCCGCGCAGGTTTTCGGTGTACAGCGTCCGGTCGTCGTTCAGCGCTTCGCCGTAGCGGAGCGTGACGGTCTGTCCGGGGTTGTAGGGCAGCGACAGCCTGCACCAGCCTGCGATGTTCTGTCCGAGGTCGAAGATGTAGGTTTGCTCGCCGACCCGGTGTACGGCGATGGCTTTGTGTTCGGCGACGACGGCGATGGGTTCGTTCATCTGGGCGCAGAGGTTGGCGTCTTCATCGGGATAGAGCGCGGGGGCGCTCCAGGCCGAGTCGTCGAATCCGGGCCGGTCCCAGCCTTTGGGGTCGTTGCGGGCGTCATATTCTTCGCCGCCGAAGGTGGTTACCTGCGTGATCGGCCCCTGTGCCAGGTATTTCCAGGTGGGGTCGGTGGCGAAGGTTTCGGAGGTTCCGTCGTCGTAGGATACGACGAGCTGTCCGATGAATTTGCGTGCCAGGCTGCCGTATCCGCCCCGTCCGGGGTGCGACCAGCGCGTTCCCGAATACCATCCGTCGGCCAGCATGACGCCGAGCGCGTTGACGCCCGGTTGCAGCATGTGGGTGACGTCGTGCGTCTGGTACTGGACGTGGCGGTCGTAGTCGGTCCATTCCGGCGCCAGGCATTGCCGGCCGACTTTCTTCCCGTTGATGCGGGCTTCGTAGAGGCCCAGCGCGGAGGTGTGGTAGAGCGCGTGCCTGATCTTTTTCCTGCCGATGCGGATTTCCTTGCGCAGCAGCGGCGAGGGCGGTATGTTGGCGTAATAGTCGCCGGGGGTGGCTTTATAGTATCCGTCGGTCAGCAGGAAGGGACTCCACCGGCAGTCGCCGTCGCCCCAGCGGTACTCGATTTTTTCGTCGGAGGCTTCTACCGGCTTGTCCAGCGCCAGGTTTTTCCCCTGATACAGGACTTCGATTTCGGACAGGCCGTATTCATAGATGTTTTCCTTGACGGAGGGCAGGCGGGTGACGGTCAGCTTGACGTACCGCCCCCTGACGGGCGCGGAGAGTTTGGCGACGAACGGGAAGGTCTGTTCCGCCGCTTCGCCGTTGAGCGCGAAGGCCACGATCCGCGCCCCGGCGAACGCGCGGTCTTCCGCCGTTTCGACCTTGAAATGAAGCGGGAACAGTTTCTCTTTCCTGTCGGCGGGATAAAGCCTGACCTCGTCCACGGCCTGCGTTTCGCCCAGGTCAATCACGACCCATTTCTCCGTCGCGGGCCGGTCGGCGTAGTCGGAGAAATAGCCGAGGTGCGGGTAATAGCGGTTTTCGCGCGTGAGGGGGACGTCCGCATCGCCAATCCACTGCGCCGTCCAGTCGCTTTTCGAGAGCGCCCCGGTCGAGAATTTCGCCGCCCGGCTCCAGGCCGACGGCTTCCCCTGCTCGTCCCATACGCGGACTTTCCAGTAATAGCAGGTAAACGGTTTCAGCCGAGGCCCGCCGTAACGGATCTGGTTCGTCTCGTCGCCGGTTCTTTTCCCGCTGTCCCACGCCTCTTTAGCCGTTGCGCCGGCGGCGGGGTCGTCGTCGGCGACGGTTATCTGGTAAGCGGTCTGCTTCCTGTTCTTTCCGGCAGCGGTCAGTTCCCAGCTGAACCGGGGCTGCGGCACGTCTATGCCCAGCGGGTTTTGCATGTATTCGCATCGCAGGTTTTCGACCGACATGGCCTGCGCCAGGGCATATCCCCCGGAAAGCAGCGAAAACACAAGTAAAAATGTTCCTTTTCTCATCGTTGTAATTTTTATATATTAATGGGTTTGTGTATGCTCCTGACTGTTTGAAATGTTCTTCGGTTCTTCCCTGCCGGTTCGCGCGATCGACGAAACGGTTTCTATCGGAATCCCTCCCTCAAGACATTGTTTTATTATTTCCCGACGCGCTTTCTCTATGCCTTCCTCTATGCCTCTCTCTTTGCTGTATGCGATGGCGCTTTTAATGCTGTCGTATTCCAAAATCTCTTTTCGGCGTATGGCTATTTCCTCTTCCGTTAATCCGTATTTGTTGTTCATCATTCCGGAATGTCTTTTTCCATGTCCCTTATTTCTTCCACGCCAAGTCCCGTAATTGACGAAACAGTTTCTATTGAAAATCCTCCGCGGAGTAACCGTTTTATTATTTCCCGACGCGCTTTCTCCATGCCTATCCTTTCACCTTTCTCTATGCCTTCCTCTATGCCTCTCTCTTTGCTGTATGCGATGGCGCTTTTAATGCTGTCGTATTCCAGGACGCTTGTTTTGTATTCTTCCATTTCCTTAGTTGTTAATCTGTTAATCTGTGCTCTTTTGAACAGTTTTTCAAAGATTCTGCCCTGTACCTCCGGCGGACGGTCTTTCAGCTTTTCGAGGTTTTTCAGCAGATAGAACCAGCGGTCTGCATTTGTGGTCAGCTCCTCCGGCGTCTTTTTGAACTTGGGCAGTTCGATGTATAACATGTTCAGTTTGTCGCTTAGCGGCCTTTGGGCGTTCCTGCGGTACAGGCAGGCCTGCTCCACGTACGATTCCCGGACGTCCGCCTCCGTGAACTCGACGAAGTCCAGCACGGCGATGAAATAAACCGCTTTCAGCCGGTAGTCCCATTTCCCGGCGGGCGCCTGGCTGCGGATCACGGCGGAGGCGTAGAACAGCGACCGGTCGATGAAGTGGGGCTGCAGGCAGCGCTGCATTTCCACGATGAAGTACTCGCCCTCGCTGTTCGTGCAGTAGAGGTCGAATACGGCCTTGCGGTCGGCGTCCCATTCGCCGGCGACCGTGTTGGGCAGGTATTCCACGCCGGTGATCTGCGCCCTCTCGCCGATCAGTCCGTTCAGGAAGTCGATGAGCAGTTCCCTGTCCATGAATATTTTCCTGAACCCGAAGTCCGGCCGCGGATTCATGAACACTTCCCCTGTTGCTGTCTGTTTCTTTTTTTCCATTGGCTGACCGTTTACGGTTTCCGCTCAAGTAATGAGCGCTTCAAAGTTACAACATTTTTTGCCGTATACAAAATATGATGTGGATATATGGATAGCCGTTAGCAGTCCGGACACGGTGCAGGCGGTCCTGCACATACACATGTCCGGCTACGATGCCGTTATTACTGTCGGAAGAAAACGGAAGAATGTAATAATCCGACCGGCTGAAGATACGTTCGGCGCAATAAATTTTATCATATCCTCTTTCGGTTTTATACTGTCGCCGATCGTAAAAACCTGCTTTCCGGTCGATTTTATGGAATTGTACATGTACAGCGCCTGCTTTCCGGTCGGTTTTATGGTGTTGTACATGTACAACGGCTGTTTTCCGTCCGATTTTATGGAATTGTACATGTACAAAACCTGTTTTCCGTCCGATTTTATGGAATTGTACATGTACAGCGCCTGTTTTCCGGTCGGTTTTATGGAATTGTACATGTACAGCACCTGTTTTCCGGTCGATTTTATATGCATATCGTATAGGGTACCCGATCGGTTGAAACCGTCGTCTTCATACCCGCAGGTCAGCGACCTGCCGGCACAGCGAAACACCGTTCGGGCAACAGTGACGCTGTCCCGCAGGGAGGCGCAACAGCCGCCGTCGACCGGCGTGCCGTCCCGAAAGGGATTCTTTGGAAGGAGGGAGCGTCTTTTCTGCCGGCCGGTCGTCCGGCAGGGACTTCACATACCGAAGCTCACCCCTCCGGAAGCCGCCCCCGGTTTATAAACGCGGTAAAGAGAGGGTAAATGAGCACTCCTCGCATAGCCCTTTCAGGTAAAAATAAGTCTCGTCGATCTTGCCGTTAAAGCGTTCAGGTAAGAATTTTTCGATATCCACATCCAGGTCAATGATTTTTCCGCATTTTTTGCAGCGGAAATGAGCGTGCGGCTCCACATGTCCGTCAAAACGGGCATTTTTTTCATCAATCCCGATGTATATGGCGGCTCCGCGGGCCACAAACAGTTTTAAGGTATTGTAGACCGTTGTTTTTGACAGGGTAGGTATCCGCTTCCGCAATGCGGCGAATATTTCATCTGCGGTAGGATGCGTCCTGTTATTCCGCAAATAGTGCATGACGGCAAGGCGCTGAACCGAGGGGCGTATGCCGTGTTCCGATAAATATTGGTGTGTACTCTCCATAATCACTTATATATTTTTTTTATTGTTTCCGTATCTTCCAACCCTTTGCCGAATATGATTTTCCGGACAAAAGAGGTTATAAATCCGATTCCGTAACCGAACAGTTGTATCAATGAGGTGATGAGCGATAATCCTGCAATGCGCGGATTTTTTGTTTTTGCCAGCGAGTCGAAAAACAGGAGGAACAGGTAGCCGGCCGGAAGAACCAGTATCCGGGTCGAGACGAAGACGGCCGATAGAAGAATCAGGACACTTCCGATGACAAAAAGCGCCGGCAGTACGTGTACCGGTTTCAGGGAATCGGGATATAATTTGTACAGATTGATGCGTGCCTGTCCGAAAATGTGAACCTGTTTGTAAAACCGGCGCAGATCGACACGCCGCCTGTGATATACATAAGCGTCGCGATACAGCCTGGTCGTGAATCCGGCTTTGCTTATACGTATGCTCAGGTCGATGTCTTCGCCGTACATATCTTTGAAACCGCCTGTCGTTTCATACACCGCCCGTGAGAATCCCATATTGAATGTCCGCGGTTTGAATTTCTCCATGTTCACCTTTCCGCCGCGTATGCCTCCCGTTGTCCAGAACGACGTCATGGCATAATTGACCGCCTTTTGCATCATCGTGAAAGAGGGATGCTCCCTGTCGGGACCTCCGAAACAGTCGGCATAGTCATCGGCAAGCATTTTCTTAACCGTTTCGAGATAATCGGGGGGGATGATACAGTCGGAATCAAAGAAAATGAAATAGTCGCCTCCGGCATTTTTCATGCCTGTGTTGCGCGTATCACTCCGGCCCGAATTTTCTTTGACCAGGTAGTTGATCCTGAATTTTGTGCGGTATTTTTCCACTTCGTCCGCACAGGGCCTTGTCGAGCCGTCCTCTACCAGTACCAGTTCGAAATCGGTACAGGTCTGTGCGGACAGGCTTTCCAGCAATTCGCGCGCTTCATCCGGGCGGTTATATATCGGGACGATCAGTGAAAAAAACATGCCTCTCTCGCCGTTTTATCTTTTTAATTTCAGTTCGTCGATGATTCTCGGGCATTTGCCCCATCGCTCGATCGTCCACAGGACATACCGGATATCGACGCTTATCGTACGTTGCAGGTCGGGTTCGAAGGCAATGTCGCCGCTCATCGCCTCCCAGTTGCCGTCGAAGGCCAGGCCTATGACCCGGCCGTTTTTATCAAAGACGGGACTGCCCGAATTACCTCCCGTGATGTCATTGTCGGAGAGGAAACACAGCTGTAAGGTCCCGTTTTCATTGGCATAGTTTCCGAAATCGCGTTCCCGTATGAGCCGGATGATTTCCGGTTGCAGCCGGAATTCATAGCCGGATGAATCTTCTTTTTCCAGCAGCCCGTTTTCGGTGGTACAGTAATCGTACCAGGCTGCATCATAGGGGCGGTATCCGCCTATCGAACCGTAACTCACGCGCATGGTGAAGTTCGCATCCGAATAAAACGTACTGTCGGGGTACATCTCCCGGAGACCTGCAAAATAAAGGCGCTTCCCCTTGATGATTTCATATTCCGTGTCACTGACCGATTGTGCAATATCCATGATTGCCATGAGCACCGATAAGGATAACCGGGCGGACGGATCTTTCTTCATATATTTATCATATTTCTTCGGCTCTCTCAGCAGCCCGGCAATCTTTTCTTCCGACAGGACGGCCGTTTCGGCAAATAAATCATCGGCATAGCGCGCATAGTCGCCCCTGTATTTTTTGTCGATCTCCGGATAAATATCCGGCAGATATTTCGCAGGTACCTGTTCTTTGATGATTTTCATCATGGCGGCCAGTACTTTTTTGTCCAGTTCCGGTTCGTAGTCCTTGAAGAAAGGACGGATCCGGTCGGTCATAATATCTTCTATCTCGACGGTAGAAAGGTTCGTGTTGT
>JAISOP010000227.1 GCA_031275525.1 Tannerella sp. | reverse complement strand
CGGAGCTTCTCGCGGGCTGCGTTCAGCAGGGCGGGCTGCGTGGCGGACAGGCGGAGGGCTTCGAGCAGTTCCTGCTGCGCGTTCAGCAGGTCGGGCGAGTAGATGGTGGCGATGACCTGCCCTTCCTTTACAGTTTCGCCCGCATAGTGTACCGAGAGTGTTTCGATGCGCCCGCTCACGTGCGAGACGAGCGAACGCCGCCGCCGTTCGTCGGGCTTTATCGTGCCGTAGAGGTGTATCTCGCCGGTCGGACGGCGGCGGCTGACTACGCCCGTTTGTATGCCGGCGAGCGCTACGGCTTCGTCCGACAGCCGGATGGCGGCAGGGTCGATGGCAACGGCGTCCGGCATGTCCGGGGACTGGAGGGGGATTAAATCCATGGCGCAGAGCGGGCATTTGCCCGGCCTGTCCTGACGGATTTGCGGATGCATGGAGCAGGTCCAGACTTGCGCCTCGCCGAGGGTGTGAACGTGTTCCGCCGGTTCCGGTTTGCCGCTCAAACGGGCGGCCAGTAGCCACCCGATCCAAAGGCCGGCGGCAAAAATCAGTCCGTACAGGACGTATCCGAATGTTTTGTTTCTCTTCATAAGTTTTTTTTCTTGAATAAATGATTGCTGAATGATCTTGGGGACAGGGTCGATGTTTTCCTTGTACCCATTATTTAATAGACCGAAGCTTTTAGGTCTTTTAAGCCTCGGTGGAACCGAATTCCGCAGAACCGGCCATGCACAAAACCATACCGCACACAGTATAGTCGGTCAGTAGTGATCTTCTTCATTGGAGGATATTAATTTCCGGATGTTCGCGACCAGGATGTTGTAATCCGCCACGGCTTCGGACGTTTTCAGGGTATAGTCCAGTAGCTGGCGCTGTACCTGTATGACGCCGGAAAGGTCGCCCCGGCCCGACGCAAATTCCCGTACCGCCAGCGTGCAGGCGGCCTGCGCCAACTCCGTCTGCCGGCGGTAGAGCGTGATCCGCCGGGCGGCGTCGCCAAGCAGGTGACCGGTGCGGTGGAGTTCGGCCTCAAGCAGGTTCCGCGTGTTGAGGCGCTTTTCGCGGGCGGCCTGCTGCAAGAGGGCGTTCTCCCGCTGCTGCGCCCTGTACTTTTTCCGGTAGAGGGGTATGCTGACCGATACCATCGGCATCAGCATGTCCTTGCCGTTCATGCGGCTCATGCCCGTTTCCATCGCATCCGCTCCCATACTTGCCGCCTTTTTGCGGACAAGCATGTATTGAAGGCCGACGCCGAGCATCGGGTAACTCATCTTCCGCTCCATCTCGGCTTTGGCTTTGTAGGCCGCTTCCTCCCGGCTCAACATGCCGAGCATCGGGTTTTGATCGCTTATCTGGGTAAGTATCTGCGACGGGTCAAAAAGAAAGGGAATTGGATGCAGCGAATCGGGCAGATGCACCTCGCTGTCGGCCGGACGGCTCAGCAGGGCATTGAACTTTACCGTCTCCGCCCGTATCTCCGATTGCAGGCTTTCCATACGGTTATCGGTCTCCGCGATCTCCATCCGGATACGCAGGACACCGGACATGCCCGGCGAGGAGGCGCCCATGCCGCCGTCGCCCGCCATGCCGTCCATGCCGCCCGTTGCCGCCGGCCCGCTGCTGACCGCCGCCGGCTGCCCGCCCATCGTCATGCCGCCCATGCCTGCGTTTGTGGGGCGGGGCGCTTCGCCGGGCGGCGGAGCCTGACGGCCGGACACTTCGCTGCCTCCGGAGGGTGCGGGCGAGGCGAACTTTTGCAGGGCCAGCGCCTCAAGCTGCACCAGCAGTTCCCTGTTCTCCCGGCTGTTTGCCAGTTGCTGCCGGAGACGGCAAAGCGTGAACCACTGGGTATAGAGGTCCAGAAAAAGCCCGTCGCGCGTTTCGCGGAACTGCTCGTAAGCCATTTGCGCCATGTGCTGCGCCTCGGTGCGGGCGGCCTTCCGCGTACCGAACCACGGGAACATTTGCATTAGCTTGAGGTCGGCCACCTGTTGTCCCTCGACCAGTTCCATCGGCTGGAGGAAGAAGCCCATCTCTAATTGCGGGTTTTCCGGCGCACCCGCCTGGGGGACTCGCTGCAAGGCGGCCTGATAAGCTGTAAATTCTGCCCGGACGCCCGGATTATTCCGCGCCGCTATCTCCAGATAGTGGCTCAGGGAATCGCGGGCCGTCGCAACGGACGGCAAACTCCGGAGGGCGACGATTAACAGTATCCATATTCCATATCGTTTCATCATTGTTTAATTTTTATGTATTTCTTCGGGAATCTGTTCCGGATTGTATTCTTTGCACGGCATGGTTTTGTGCCTTCAGGGAATAGATCGAATCCTTTAAGTCTTTTAGGCCTTTTAAGCCTCGGTGGGAACCGAACTCCACAGAACCGGTCATGCACAAAACCATACCGTGCACGGTATAATTTGCCGGGTTCCGGCAAGAGGGATCCTGACAGGATTGTGACTTGCCGGGTTCCGGCAAGCAGGAATCCTCTCTGCATTGCGACTTGCCGGGTTCCGGCAAATAGGGATCCGCTCTGCATTGCGACTTGCCGGATTCCGGCAAATAGGAATCCGCTCTGCATTGCGACTTGCCGGATTCCGGCAAGCAGGAATCCGCTCTGCATTGCGACTTGCCGGGTTCCGGCAAGTAGGAATCCTCTCTGCATTGCGACTTGCCGGGTTCCGGCAAATAGGGATCCGCTCCGGATTGCGATTTGCCGAAGTTCGGCAAGTATATCGGCAGGCTCATCTCGTCTTTTGTTCCTTTTTAATCACACGTTCGCGCCACCAGCACTGTAGCACCGGTACGATAAACATGGTCATACTTTGAATCAACATGCCGCCGAAGGTGGGGATGGCCATGGGTACCATGATGTCGGCGCCCTTGCCGGTGGAGGTGAGTACGGGCAGAAGGGCGATCAGCGTGGTGGCGGTGGTCATCGCGGCGGGACGGACGCGCTTCAGGCCGGCCTGTACGACGGTTTCGCGGATGGCCTGGCGGGTTTGGGGGTTGCGTTCCAGGAAGAGGTTGTGGATGTAGGTGCCCATCAGCACGCCGTCGTCGGTGGCGATGCCGAACAGGGCGATGAATCCTACCCAGACTGCTATGCTCAGGTTGACGGGATGCATCCGGAACAGGTCGCGCACGCATTCGCCGCCGATGGAGAAATTCATGAACCACGGCTGACCGTAGAGCCACAAAAGGATGAATCCGCCCGCGAAGGCGACAAAGACACCTGAAAAGTGTATCAGCGAGGCCGTGAGGGTGCGGAACTGGAAGTAAAGCACCAGCAGGATGGACAGCAGGCAAAGGGGAATGACGACGAGCAGGCGTCCGGCGGCACGTTGCTGTTGTTCGTAGTTGCCCGCAAACTTGTAGGATACGCCTGCGGGGAGCGACAGTTCGCCCGTGCGGATTTTTTCCTTCAGCAGCCGGCCGGCTTCCCGTACAACGTCCACCTCCGCCCGGCCGGCCTGCTTGTCGAATATCACGTATCCGGTCAGGAAGGTGTTTTCGCTCTGAATCATCTGCGCCCCCCGGGTATATTCCACGGTAGCCACTTCGCCCAGCGGAATCCGGGCGCCGGCGGCCGTCGGGACCAGGATGCGCGAGAGGGCTTCGGGACTGTCGCGCAACTCGCGGGGATAGCGCAGGCGGACGGGATAGCGTTCGCGTCCTTCGACGGTCGTGGTCAGGGTCATTCCGCCTACGGCTGCTTCGATGACTTCCTGCAAGCCGGCAACGGTCAGCCCGTAGCGTGCCATATTCCGCCTGTTGAGCCGGATTTCGATGTACGGCGCCCCGACAGCGCGGTCATAGAATACGGTGGAAGGCCGGATGGAGGGCGTTTCCTTCAGCGCGGTTTCGAGGGCCTTGCCGGCCTGCTCGATGCTTTCGAGGTCGGGACCCGATACCTTCAACCCCATCGGCGCACGCATCCCGGTGGAGAGCATCACCAGCCGCGCCTCGATGGGTTGCAGCCTGGGCGAGGAGGTCAGGCCGGGCAGGTGCGAAACGTTGACAATTTCCTGCCAGATGTCGTCCGTGTTCTTAATCTGCGGACGCCACAGGCGGAAATAATCGCCCCTTCGGTCGGGAATCAGGCTGTCGGCGGGAATCCGGCGGAACCCAGCGGCGGGATCGTACCTCGTGCCGTCCCGCAGCAGGAAGGCGCCCTGTGAATCGGTTTTGAAGCGCATCCGGCGACCGTCGTCGTCCAACAGGTATTCGGGGCGGTAAAGAATCGTGTTCTCGAACATCTGCACGGGCGCGGGGTCGAGCGCAGACTGGACTCGCCCCCATTTGCCTACGGTGACCTCAACTTCGGGGATGGCGCCGATGCGCTTGTCCACCGCTTCAATCAGTTGCAGGTTCTGTTCGATGCCGGTGTGCGGCATACTGGTGGGCATCAGCAGGAACGAGCCTTCGTCGAGGCTGGGCATAAATTCCTCGCCCATTTCTCCCCAAATCCATATCCCGAAAGCTAGTGTGAGGGCAGGCAGCAGCATAAATTTCCAGCGGTTGGCGAGACACCAGCGCAACATGCGTTCGTAGAAAACAACCAGCGCCCGCAAAACGGCCAGGATCGAGCCGATGGCCAGGACGACGAACAGGAGGTTCAACGGAAAGCCTGCCCCCGTGCCGACCGGAAGCCATTCGGAGGTGAGGTAGAGGACGGCTGCTATCAGGATGGCGAGGGTGAGGACGGCCCGGCCGTTTCTCAACCGGCTGGAAATCGTCCGCCTTTTCAGCGCCTTGGGCAGACGGAGGGAAAAGACGTAGTAGGCAATCGCGGGAAGCAGGGCGATGCCGAGCAGAAAGGCCGAGACGAGCGCAAAGGTCTTGGTGTATGCCAGCGGCTTGAACAGCTTTCCTTCCTGTGCTTGCAGGGCAAAGACGGGCAGGAAACTGATGACGGTGGTCAACATGCCGGTGGTCAGCGCTCCGGAGACTTCCTCGACACTTTTGCGAATCAAACCGGCAAGCGCTTTCCCGGCCGGTTTGATTGCGCAGGCGTCCAGCCGCCGGAGAATGTTCTCCACAATCACCACCCCGACATCGACCATCACGCCGATGGCAATGGCAATGCCCGACAGCGCAACAATGTTTGCGTCCACCTGCGTGTATCGCATGATGATAAAGGCCGCAAGGACGGCCACCGGAAGCAGGCAGGATATAATCGCCGAGGCCCGCAGGTTGAAGACCAGTACGAGGACCACAATGATGCAAATCAGTATTTCGTGCGTGAGCGCCGATTCGAGCGTGCCGACCGTCTCGCGTATCAGTCCCGAACGGTCGTAGAAGGGCACGACCGTCACCTTCGACACCGTACCGTCCGGCAGCACCTTCTGGGGCAGTCCCGCCGACATTTCTTCCATCTTCTCCTTCACCCGGTTGATTACCGCCATCGGATTGGAGCCGTAACGCGCCACCACCACGCCGCCTACGGCTTCCACACCTTCCTTGTCCAGCCCGCCGCGCCGCGTGGCCGGGCCGAAATGAACCGCCGCCACGTCCCCAATCCGCACGGGAATGCCTCCGCGCACGGCTACCACGGCTTCCTCCAGGTCGGACAGGCTCTTGATATAGCCCAGTCCCCGCACCAGGTATTCGACCCTGTTCAGCTCGACCGTCTCGGCGCCGACATCCAGATTGCTTTCCCGCACGGCGTTCATCACCTCCATCACAGAGACATTGTATGCCTGCATCGCCTCGGGACGAAGCTCCACCTGATATTCCCTGACAAAGCCGCCTACCGACGCGACTTCCGACACGCCGGCCGCCGTCGAAAGCGAATACTTGACGTAGAAGTCCTGAATCGTGCGCAGTTCCTCGGGGTTCCATCCGCCGGCGGGCTTACCCGTTTCGGGGTCTCGCCCTTCGAGGGTGTACCAGAATACCTGTCCGAGCGCCGTCGCGTCAGGCCCCAGCGTCGGCTGCACGCCTTCGGGCAGCATCCCGGTGGGCAGGGAATTGAGCTTTTCCAGTATCCTCGAACGGCTCCAGTAGAACTCCACATCGTCGTCGAAAATAACGTAGATGAACGACATGCCGAACATGGACGAACTGCGGATCGTCTTCACGCCGGGAATACCGAGCAGCGACGCGGTGAGCGGATAAGTTACCTGCTCCTGGATGTCTTTGGGGGAGCGTCCCATCCACTCCGTGGCCACGATCTGCTGGTTCTCGCCGATGTCCGGGATGGCATCCACGGGAACGGGGTCGCGGGGCAGCAGTCCCTCGTGCCAATGGAAGGGCGCCACCGTGATGCCCCACACGATCATCCCCCCAAGCAACAACAG
>JAISOP010000217.1 GCA_031275525.1 Tannerella sp. | reverse complement strand
GGTTCTACCGGGCGATGCATCCCCTCCGGGATGCAATACGGACGCAGAACGTTTTTTCACTAACCGTTAACCGTTAACCGTTAACCACTGATTTGTTATTCCCAGCCGGGGTTTTGGGTCAGGGCCGGGTTCGTCCGGCGTTCGATGTAGGGGATGGGCCAGAGGTAATCCTTCGCGGGATTGAAGGTTCTCAGGTCGACGGTACGCATGGAGGTGTTCGGGTCGTTGACGTCCGATGCCACCGGTATGCCCGCCGCCTCGTAGTCGGGCGTTCCCCAGCGGTCGATGACGGGCGCTTTGGAGGGGTAGGCCTTTTGCATCCTGCCGAGCAGGTAGCCGTTCATCACCTTTTCCGCGATTCGCCACCGCCGGATGTCGGAAAGCCGCTGCCCTTCGCCCGACAGTTCGTGGCGGCGCTCGCGGGCAATGGCGTAAAACAGTTCGTCGGCGCCGGCGTCGGCGATATCGGGCATTCCGGCGCGCGCGCGGATCTTGTTCAGGGCGGCGTAAACCGACGGATCGGCCTGCCCGGCTTTCACTTTGGCCTCGGCATAGGTCAGGAGGACTTCGGCGTAGCGGATGACGATGATGTTGTTATCGCAGTTATTGACGTCGCCGTAGTTTTCGTCGTTCACGTACTTCCGCCAGTTGATGCCGCTGAACGAGGCGTAGGCGTTCAGCGCGTCCTGATTGTCTGCGTAAGAGGGCGGGGAGGTGTGATAGTTCCAGCGCTTTCACGCTGTCGCGGTGCGTCTCGAACTGGAAGCCCTGGAAGATACATCCCGGCTCTTCGGTCCAGTCGGCATAGCCGGACGAGGGCAGGGCGAAGGTCCAGGCCAGTCGCGGGTCGCGGTTCTCCCACGGAGCGGCGGGACGGTAGAGCGGCGAGCGGTCGATCGGAAGCCCGTCCTTGCAGGGATAGGAATCGACTAACTGGTACGACGGGATTTTATTGGCATGTCCGCCGCCGTTCCTGCCGCCGAAGAGCCGGAAGATCGGATGCACCTTCTGCCCGAAGAGGTACTGTATCGAAAACAGGATCTCCTTCGAGTCCTGCCCTCCGTAGGTGAAGAGGTCGGGGAAAGACGGCTCCAGGCCGGTTTCGGCGCCTTCCAGCTTCATCACTTCGGAAGCCGCGGCGATGGCTGCGTCCCACCGCTCGTTGTAGAGCGCGATCCTGGCCTTCAGCGCCAGCGCCGCCTGCCGGGTCGGCCGTCCGGAAGTGGGCTTGCCGGTTGTTCCGAGGACGGCGGCCGCCTCGTCGTAGTCTTTGAAAATCTGCGTCAGGACGTCGGCTTTCGGCGCGCGCGGAATCTCGGCGTCGTCCAGCGTGACGGTTTCCAGTATCAGCGGCACGTCGCCGAAGAGGTCGATCAGATACGCATAGTAGCAGGCGCGCAGGAACTGCGCCTCCGCCCTGGCCCGGTCGACGGCGTCCTCGCTTGCGCCCGTCACGTTGTCGATATGACTGATTAAATAATTGCACCGGGTAATGCCCTGGTAGCAGGTACGCCAGATGTTTTCGACAAACGCGCTCTTCGCGTCGTTCGCCCCCTGCGAGAGTTTCTGCAGGTCGTTCGTATTCCTGTCCCAGCCGTTGTCGGACAGCTCCTCGAAGGCAAGGAAGAAAGGCATATCTTCATGGGCCGTCCACAGCGGCGTGTAACAGCCCGTCAAGGCCATTTGAAGTTCCGTTTCATTGGCGAGGAACGTCTTGTCGGAAGGCGAATCCAGCGGAGCTTTCTCCAGAAAGTCGCTGCACGATGCAAGCAACAGGATAGCGAGAAAAACTATATTTTTTTTCATGATGATGTGTTTTTAATATGTTAGAACTTTAAGTCAATACCGACCGTCGTCGTACGCATGATGGGATAGAAATTACCGTATCCCGTCAGCACGGGCGATTCCACGTCGAAATATTTCCAGAACTTCGACGCGGTAAACAGGTTGTCCGTACTCACAAACAGCCTCAGGCCGGAAATGCCCGCCTTCGCCGTCCAGGCCTTGGGAAAGGTATAACCCAGCTGAAGGTTTTTCATCCGCAGGTAAGCCGCGTTTTTCACCCAGAACGACGAGTTCTGCTGGTTGTTGCTGTTGTTGAACGCCAGCCTCGGGAACTGCGCGTCCCGGTTTTCGGGCGTCCAGTAATCCTTGCCGATTTCGGGCATGGAGCCGCCTTCGTAGAACGATCCGATGGAGTGTCCCCAGACGTAGCCGTCCGCTTTCCCGACACCCTGGAAGAGGATGTTCACGTCGATGCCCCGGTATTCGCCGTAGAGGCTCAGGCCGAAACTGTACCGCGGAATCGTGCTGCCCATGATCACGTAGTCCGACGTGTTGAGAACGCCGTCGCCGGCATCGGGCGTTCCGTCGCCGTCGGTGTCGACCGTCAACTGGTCTTTATACTTGATGTCGCCCGGCCCGAAGGCGCCGATCTGCGTCGCTCCCGTATAATTCCCCTCGGCGTCGTAATCTTCGGGGACGATGTATCCGTCGGCCTCGTATCCGTAGAGGGAATACATGGGATAGCCCTCGCGGTTGACCGTGATGCCCGTTTCGTTGATCCCTTTCAGGTCGAGTACCTTGTTGCGGACGTCGGACAGGTTGAACATGGCGCTGAAATTAAGGTCGCCGAACCGGTCGTTATACGTCGCTCCGACTTCCCAGCCGCGGTTTTCGAGCTTCCCGGCGTTTTGCGCCGGAGCCGACAGGCCGATGATGAGCGGGATGTTCAGGTTGAGCAGGATGTCGTTCGTCTGCCGGTAATAATATTCGGCGTTCAGCTCCAGCTTGCTGAACAGGTTCACGTCCAGCCCCACGTTGGTCGACGTGGTCGTTTCCCAGCTGATCAGGCTGTTGGCCATCGCCGTAATGGCCGCGCCGGACGTAATGTTCTTGTCGAAGACGTAGTTCGTCCCCAGGTTGACGACCGACTGCGCCGGATAATAGCCGTTCAACGTATTCTGGTTGCCCAGCTGCCCGTAGGAAACCCGCAGTTTCAGGTTATTGACCGTCGGCTTGAGGCTGGCCCAGAACGCTTCCTCGCTGATCCTCCAGCCGGCCGAGACGGAGGGGAACGTACCCCACCGGCGCCCCTCGACAAAGCGCGACGAACCGTCGTAGCGCAACGTGGCCTCGAACAGGTATTTCTCCCGGAAGTTGTAGTTCGCCCGCCCGAAGACGGACTGCAGGGCATAATCGGAAGCCGAGCCGTTTGATTTCTGGTTTTCCTGCCCGCCGGCGTTCAGCACCGGGTAATCGGGGAAGGGGAAGACTTCGCGGTACCCGGAATGCCACCTGTTCCAAAACGATTCCTGCTGGTAGCCGATCATCAGCTTGGCGTTATGTGCCTGCCGGAAGGAGTGACTGAACGTGGCGCTTCCGTTGAACATCGTCCGCATGTTCCGGCCCGTATTCTCGGTCAGCGTCGACTTGCTCTGGGTCTGCGGATCGGGCGTGCCGTCGTTCAGGTAAATCTGCACCCTTTTATCCCAGTTCGCCGTATGCCCTTCCCAGTAGTTAATCGCATACTGCCCCTTTACCTCCAGAAACTTCGCCGGATTATACCTGCCGACGAGGTTGATGATGCCCGACGGCGCCGTATTCGTGATGACGCCCCCGTCTTTATAATACGCCACCGGGTTGACGCCCTGCCAGCCCGGCCCGTAGCGTCCGTCGGCCAGGTAAGCCGCCTGGTTGGCCGGTATCCTGCCGACCCAGTTATAGCCCGTGGACAGCTTCGACGGCGCCGTGGCGTCGGAATAAACGAGCGCCAGGTCGGTCCGGAGTTCTATTTTCTCCGACACTTTATAGTCGGTATTCGACCGGAAGGTATAGCGCTTGAAATTCGTGTTCTCGGTAATCCCGTTCTGCGACAGGTAACCGGCCTGCGCCAGCGACCTGATTCCCTTCGTCCCCAGGCTGACGGTTACAAAATGGCTGTTGATGACGCCGTTGTTCGTGGCCGTAGCGTCGAACCAGTCCACGTCGGGATAGTTCGGGTCTCGCCGGGCGACGCCTTCTTCATACTCCCGGATGTATTCCTCGGAATATTCGGGCGTCATCCCCACGGCGCGCTTGGCGATGGAGATATACTTCATAAAATCGACGGCGCCCACATACTTCGGGACGTTCGTCGGCTTGCCCTGCGCCACGTATCCGTTGTAGGAGATGTAGGCCTTGCCGTCTTCGGCGCGTTTGGTGGTGATGAGGATCACGCCGTTGGCGGCGCGGTTGCCGTAGATGGCGGCCGAGGCCGCATCTTTCAGTATGGAAATGGATTCGATGGACTTCGGGTCGATGGAGTTGATGTTCGATTCGACGCCGTCGATGAGAACGAGGACGTCGTTGTTGCCCAGCGTCGTTTTACCCCGGACGCTGATCGTCCCCCCGTCGCTGCCCGGCTGGCCGCTCCGTTGCGTCACGACGACGCCCGGCGCCAGGCCGGACAGCGCCAGCGACGTCTGCGCCACCGTCCGCTTTTCCATTTCGGGCAGGGAGACGGTCGAAACGGCGCCCGTCAGGTTCGCCTTCTTCTGCGTGCCGTAGCCTACGACAACCACTTCCTCAAGCGCCTTAGCTTCCTCTAAGAGGACTATTACAAGGGGTTTACCCCCCCCCCCCCCACTGGAAAAGCGTTGATTTCCTGCGTAATATAGCCTATATAAGAGACCTGCAGGACGGCGTTATCCTTCACCGTCAGAGAGAAGCCTCCGTCGACGTCGGTCACCGTCCCGTTCGTCGTCCCTTTCTCCGTAACGTTCGCGCCGGCCAGCGCTTCCCCGTTGACGTCTTTTACGGTTCCCGCGACCCGCCGCATCTGTTGGAGAATGGCGGCCATGCCGGCGTCCTTCTTCCGGGAGAGGATGATGTGATCGTTCACCATGGTGTAGGCCACGTCCCCGTCCAGTATCCGATCCAGTACTTCCGATACCGGAGCGTCCTTCACATTCACTTTTACGCGCTTGCTTGCGTTTACGTTTTTCTTGTTGTAGAAAAACAGGTATTCCGTCTGACGTTCCATTTCGTCCAGCGTCTCCGACAGGGTGGCCTGTTCGGCGTCAATCGTCACCCTGGCGCCCTGCGAGCGCATCTCGACCGCTCCGACATGGAGGATGACAAGCATTAATAAGAGGGTTGTAAGTTTCATAATAAATAAAAATTTTCCGAGGTTTTTTTCAGAATTCTTCTGTCTGGTATTCAAACTTGTTTTCATAGAAAAAATAATTCAGTTAGTTATTAAAAGGTAAATTCTCGATTTGAGCGCGTGTCGAAAGGCCCCTGTGGAGCGCCCGTCATCCCGCGACCGGGACGGCAGGCTTTTGACGCGCCCCCGTTTTTTTTCCGGTTCGTTCTATTCTTTTCCGTGTTCCATAGGCTAAGTTGTTTTTCAGGTAAATATTCGGGTTATCCTCTCTCGTTTACATTTCATGTCATACGGTTTCCTGCAAACAGGCCATCCATCGTGATTTATTGTATAATTTCCGCATCTTCTTTTTATCTCTTTGTATTAGCATGTCAATTCTGACACCTGCATACCCTAAACTTATTTCCGCTTTTTTTCGCGTTTAAATATTTTTTTGAATAATCGTACTTATTTTTGCAGGAAATTATCCGGAGAATCTATATTATGGATGAAGAAAGTTTGATTGCCTTATTGAACAAAGGAGACCGGGACAGTTTCAAAAGGCTGTTCGAGCGCTATTATTCTCCCCTGTGCGAATATGCCTCCCGGTATGTTTCGGATGCGGACGCCGAAGAGCTGGTGCAGGAATACATGGTTTACCTCTGGGAGAACCGGGAGACGCTGACGATTGAGACCTCGCTCAAAGCCTGTCTGTTTGCGTCCGTAAAATACCGGTGCCTGAATGCCATCAAACAGCGCCTGTACCATGAGAGGGTTCACAACATGTTATATGAAAAGATGAAGGACCGGACGGACGATCCCGACTACTACCTGGCCAACGAACTGGCCGGCATGATACGCAAGGCGGTCGGCGAACTGCCGGACAGCTATCGCGAAGTCTTCGTCCGCAGCCGCTTCGGCGCCTCTACCAACGCGCAAATCGCCGTCGAGCTGGGCATCTCCGTCAAGACGGTAGAATACCGCATCACGCAAACGCTGAAAATCCTCCGCGTCAAACTGAAAGACTGGCTGACGTTATGACCTGCGTCCGGGATAAGGCCGTGTTAAAAAATCTGCCGGCAAAAGTGTCACGTCTCCCGTCCCGCCCGATCTGCCGGTCGGGAAAAAGGGAGGAGCTATATCATGCAGGCAGATAAACAAAAGGAAATGACAAAGAAACACTTGGCGCATAGCGACCACTTTGGCGGAATGGCATCCCGGAGGGATGCATCGCCTGGTAGAACCGCCCATCGTCCTCCTTTGCATTCCGTCAGGAATGCATCCTTCGATGACCTCGCTCACCCGTTTTGCAGCGCATCGACTAAGCATGGAGGGGATGCATTCCGCCGGAATGCAACCGGAGGGGGCGGGCGGTTTTTCTACCAAGCGACGCATCCCTCCGGGATGTCACGTTGCCGGGGCTTTTTTGTGGGTCTGTCATTGGTAGCGAAGCGACGAAGCCATCCGGCGCCGCGCGCAGCGTCCGTGTTCCGGCGGCGGCGGTGTGCAGCGTTCCGGTCCGTACTGCATCCCGGAGGGATGCATCGTTGCCGGGGCTTTTTTGTGGGTCTGTCATTGGTAGCGAAGCGACGAAGCAATCCGGCGCCGCGCGTAGCGTCGATGTTTCGGCGGCGGCGGTGTGCAGCGTTCCGGTCCGTATTGCATCCCTCCGGGATGCCACTTTGCCGAGTTTTTTTTTGTGGGTCTGTCATTGGCAGGAGCTATATCATGCAAGCAGATAAACAAAAGGAAATGACAAAGAAACGCTTAACGCTCAGTGATAACTTTGGCGAAACGGCATCCCGGAGGGATGCATCGCTTGGTAGAACCGCACATCACCTTCCTTTGCATTCCGTCAGGAATGCATCCTTCGATGACCTTGCTCACCCGTTTTGCAGCGCATCGACTAAGCATGGAGGGGATGCATTCCGCCGGAATGCAACCGGAGGGGGGCGGGCGTTTTTCTACCGAGCGGCGCATCCCTCCGGGATGCCACGTTGCCGAGGTTTTTTTTGTGAGTCTGTCATTGGCAGGTTCTATATCTTGCAGGCAGCTAAACAAAAGGAAATGACAAAAACGCCCGTCATTGCGGGCTTGACCCGCAATCTCCAAATCGCTTTTATGGACTTGGGGGATTGCGGCTCGGAGGCCGCAATGACGGAGAGTGCGGGAGGGTCTGTCATTGGCAGGAGCGCAGTGACGAAGCAATCCGGAGCTGCGCGTAGCGTCCGTGTTTTGGCGTTAGCAGAGTGGAAGCGTTCTGCGTCCGTATTGCATCCCTCCGGGATACAACGTTGCCGGGGCTTTTTTTGCGGGTCTGTCATTGGCAGGGGCAGGGGCAGGGGAAGCGGCAACGGCAGAAAAGTTCCCGTATATTTATTTCTTTTTCCGGTAGTCTGCGGGTGATACGTTGAATTGTTTCTTGAAGCAGCGGCTGAAATAACGGGGGGAGCCAAACCCTAACGTATCGGATATTCCGGAGATGTTTAAGTCAGGGTTATTCTTCAATAAACCGGCCGCTTTTTTCAGTTTGCGCTGCAATACGTAATCATTGGGAGTCATTCCCGTTAATGCTTCAAATTTGGAATAGAGGGAACTGCGGCTAAGGTTTAATTCCCGGGCAAGCGTGTTTATGCTGAAAGCCGGATTGTCGAAATTTTCTTCAATGATCCGGTTTATTGTATCCAGAAACTTCTGGTCGATCGGGTTATTGGAGATCGACTGCACATCGAAATCCGGGTTCCGTCCGAATTTGTTTTTGATCATCAGCCGGGTTTTTATCAGATTATTACAGCGTGCAATCAGCGCCTTTTCGCTGAACGGTTTGCTGATATAATCATCCGCTCCGTGCTGGAGTCCGTATATAATATGTTCGGTAGAAGAGAGTGCGGTAAGCAGGATCACGGGGATGTGGCATGTTTCAAAATCATTTTTAATCATCATACACATTTCCGTTCCCGACATGTTGGGCATCATGATATCACCGATGACCAGGTCCGGCTTGTGCCGGCGCGTCAGTTCCAGCCCTTCGGCGCCGTCGTGTGCGGAAAGCACGCGGTAGACCGGGGATAATATATCCAGTAAGATCTGCAGCAGTTCGTCGTTATCTTCCACGATCAGGAGCGTACTTTTCCCGTCCGTTCCGGGCGGTTCGGCGTCCGTTCCGGGCGGAGGTTGCGGAGATTCGTCCCTTTCCGCCGGCATTACAGATCCGGCTTGCCGGCAGCCGGTCGTCGGCGCGTCGTCGGCCGGTCGTTCACCGGCAGCCGTCACCAGTTCATGCAGGCCGAAGTGGCTGTTTCCTTTTTTCAGGGAGACGACAAAGATACTTCCGTATGCCGGTTTGCTTTCTACCGAGACGGAGCCGTGGTGCAGTTCCAGGATTCCTTTTACCATCGACAGCCCGATGCCGCTGCCGGGGGTCAGCACGGTATCCGGGCGGCTGTTGTCGGCCTGATAAAAGCGGTCGAAGATCCTGTCGATATCCTCCTTCCGGATGCCGATGCCGCTGTCTATGACTTTAATGATTACCGCATCGTTTTCTTCTTTTACGGATATCTCGATGGAATCGCCGGCTTTGGTATATTTAAAG
>JAISOP010000117.1 GCA_031275525.1 Tannerella sp. | reverse complement strand
CGGCATGGAAAGCGTCCGGCCGCCGGGCAACGTTCTCCGCGAAATGAAATTTCCACGTGCCGTTCAGCAGCTTCACGTAGGGCGACTCCAGCTTATCGTCGCGCTCCACCTGCTCCGCGTCGGCATAGGGAATAAAATACGCCCGGGCAGGTTCCTTTCCCTCGTCCACAATCCGGGGGTCTTCCCAAAAATTATGCTGGGCAAACGTTGTCACGCTGCCCAGCAGGAACAGTAAAAAGAAATACTTTTTCATAGATTCGTTATTTAATGATTGAATGTATCTTATTTGCGTGTAAAACGGCTCAGGACAATCCGTCCCCGCACGTCGCCGGTCATGCCGTCCGAGACGCGCAACCTCCGGAAGTCATATACCTCCCCGTAGCGCTGCTCGACAGCCGGAAGGTCTTTCTCGGCAACCAGGAAAAAGCCTGTTTGCGGCTGCTCGGTTGCGAAATTCCGGAAACGGTTGCCCAGGTAAAAGTTCAGTCCGTACATATTATGGTAGGTATGCAGGTCGTTCATCACATACACGTTCGTATGGTCCAGGCCGTACGCCTGCCTTATTTCCGTAGCGAAGGGGCGTGCCGAGCCTGCCCTGCGAACGTTGATCATCACCACGCCGTCGATAAAAAGGTGGGTAGAGAAGACCAGGAAAAACGTAGCATACAGTATCTTGATATTGATTTTCTTCCTCATCTGATAGACAACCGTAGCCAGGGAGACCAGCAGCAGCGTGCCGGTCAGTATCATCGAGATGCCGGGCGAGAACGAACGGGCGACCGCATCCAGCGTGGCGGACGCGAAAGCGCCGGCCACATACTGTCCGGCCAGACTGCGGACGTCGGCCAGTCCGGTCATCTGCACCGCCACCACCAGCGCCGCCACCGCCACCAGCGAGGCCAGCACGCCGGCATACAGGCGGGTCACCCGCGAACGGTATTCCGCCAGATACAGCAAATACCGGGCGATAAACAGGGCGATAAACGGGTAGGCGGGCATCAGGTAAACGCTCCGCTTACTACTCGGCAGGGAGTAGAAAAACACGATGCAGACCGAGGCCGTCAGGCAGAACAGCGTGATACGGTCCATTGTCCCGATGCGCCGCCACAACCGTGCCGGCCATTCCTTCAGCGGTACGCCGGGGCGGCTGATTTTCAGTCCGAAGAGCGAGATGAAAAGCAGCAGTGTCCAGGGGAGGAAACCGGCCGCCAGGGTGACGAGGTTATACCACGCGCCGTTCTCATGTCCCAGTTCGTAGTGAATGTTCCCCGGGTTGAGATGGAGGAAGCGTCCGAAGTTTTCGGCCAGCGCCACGTTCAGGAAGTCCTCCCCTCCCATCCGCCAGGCTTCAATGTACCAGAGCGAAGGCAGAAAGAGCGAGGCGACGCCGATATAAAACAGCGATTTGGCTATCTTGAAAAGACGGTATTTGCGCAGCAGCAACAGATAAACGCCAAACACGAACACCGGCAGAACCAGCCCCACCGGTCCCTTGGTCAGGAAGGCGCCGCTCAGCAGGAGGGGAATCAGCAGGGGCAAGCCCTTGAGTTCGCCTTCCTCCTCCCACCGGAACAGCCGTATCAGTCCGGCGACGGTAAAGAAGGTCAGCAGCATATCGACGCGCGCCGTCATGCCCGCGCGGTGGATTTCCACGCAGGTGAAAAGCAGCAGCGTCGCGATAAAAGCTTCCTGGAAGCGGACTTTCCTGCCGAAAAAGAGGAGCGAGACGGCCAGCAATGCCGCATACGCCAGCGCCGAGGGCAGGCGGGCGGTGAAGGGCGAGACGTGTCCCTGCGGCAGCGAAAAGAGCGCCATCAGCCAGTGCGTCATCGGCGGTTTATAGGCAAACTCGTCGGCATAGACCCTGGGCAACATCCAGTTGCCCGATTCCAGCATCGAAACAGCGACAGCCGCCTCGCGCGGCTCACCCTTGGTCGCAAAGTCTCCCGCCGCAATCCACGGCAGTACCGACAGCAAAGCAACCAGCAGCATCGAGCTTACCGGTTTTTGCAAATAAAGATATTGAAGTGCAGTGGTACGCATATACATTTCCTTTACAGTTTATTGTGCAGGCTACAAAAGAACGATTTTTTACGGATATACCCAAACGGTTCACGGCTGAAGCCCTTCTATCCGGCAGGCCACATCCTCGCCGTCAAAGGCAACCCTATTGGTAACTTTTTCATATCGTGTTTTGTTTTGTGACAAAGATAGTGCAAGTTGAGCGAATACAAAATTTGCATTACCGGTTTCCGCTTCCCTTCTCTTCCGGCGGCTGGGAGAGCGTGCCGCTTCGTTGTATTTCCAAATGAGTCTATACGGAGGCCGGCCTCCGAGGTGTTAGGAGGCCGGCTTTCCAATTGTCCGGGTAAGGAGCTGTCAAGAAATAAACCATCCGAATTTACGGGAAATGTTTTTTGCAGTACAAAGTCCGAAAATGTGCGCATACTGGGGTATGTAATCATTTTCGGGCTGAAGGAATGCGAAAAACAGACCCGTAAATGGATGGTTTATTTCTTGACAGCTCCTAAATACGGTTTATTCGACCGTCAACAAAATGCCTGCTCCCGGGGCAAGCCACTCCTGTTCGCCTGCAAACCGCATTTTTCCGCTACCGTATGGACTGACAAGCGCCATCTTGCCTTCCTTTTTAAACGCGATTTTCAATTGTACGGATTTTTGAATGTCTTTATTGACAACAAGTACATACGGATTTCCGGCGGGATCGGCCAATTCGCCCACAAGCAGTTTGCCTTCGCCGATGGACTTGAGATGAACGGTCGATTCGATTCCCCGGGCATTGCGCGGTACATCGCCCGTATGAAACACATTGACGCTTTTCAGCGTGCAGTACACCGGCGCCAAAGCATGAATCTGTAAATTGATATTACGCATCATCTCCCAAGTCTTCGTCCGATGGCCGAACGGGTCGATGGGGGCGAACCGGTAATTACCGATTTGGGGCGTATAGTGAGTGAAATACCCGATTCCCTTGCCGCCGTATGCCAACGTGGAATACACCTGTACGGCCAGTGTCGCCGCAGAGGGTTCGATGTAATGGAAGTGCGTATTGCCGAGAATCACGTTCCAGAACGGAATACCGTATTGCAACGATTTTTTCCGTACCGTTTCGAGGTTGCCGTAAAACCGGTTTTCGTCGAACAGGTTGCCTTCAAAGAGCGAATAATTGTCGTATGACACATATTGCGGTTTACAGGTATTTACAAACGCATCCAGATGCGCCTCGTAACCCTCCGATCCCAATTGTTCATCCGATGCGTAATCGGGAAACAAATTGATGTACGGCAATATCCCGTGTTTACGAATGGCTTCTGCCCAGAGGCTTAGCGTGGGAAAGAGGGATGCATTCGGTTCATCCCTGATATAGATCGAATAAACGGTATTACGCAACGCCGGAGGTTTGATTTCGTCCAAAACCGCTTGAATCGTTTGTTCCGCCTGCTGCGGCGTGACCTCCGGATGCGAGGCCACACGTGCGTCATAGAGTATCACGGCCAGGCGGCTACCGACCGCCGCCGGCACATAGCTTGCCGGGATAAAACCCGTAGCGTTATAACCGCAGTCGAACAGGTCGTTCATCAAATCGGCGGGAGACGTCATGTCGCCCCATGCGCCGGCCGCAAAGTCGGGCGACGGCACACCGCCCCACGGAAAGATAATAAAGTCATCGGCCTTCGCCCGCTTGTACGCAAACGGCATCGTTTCCTGTGCAACCAGTCCGCACACCCAAAACATCGACAGCATGATGGCCATTGCTTTTCGTAAGAATAATTGGTTCATCATCTCTTGTTTAAGTTTGTTTATTTCTTGACGGCTCCTAAGCTCATCATTCCTCGTGCGTTACAGGTTACGTATCCAGATATTCCGGAACGAGATGGCGCGGCCGTGGTCTTGCAGGCCGAGCGGCAGGCGGCCATGTGCGCTATAGGCCGGCAGGCCGCGGTAGGGCGTGTGTCCCTGCAGGATGTAATTGTTTTGAATCAGCACGCCATTGAGTACGACGGTGATGATGGCGGGCGACTCCAACCGGTCTCCGGTGCCGAATTTCGGCGCTTTCCAGTAGATGTCGTACACCTGCCATTCGCCGTTGGTTGTATAGGGATTGACCAGAGGCGCCGTCTGCTTGTAGATGCTTCCCAACATGCCGTTCACGTAGGTTTTGTTGTTTTCGGGGTCCAGGATCTGTACCTCGTAGCGTCCCTGGAGCAGTACGCCGCTGTTGCCCTGCGACTGGCCGTGCGGGTTTTCGGCGTCGGCCTTCACGGGCGGGGGCAACTTGAACTCGAGGTGCAACTGGCAGTCGCCAAAATACTCCTTCGTCCGTATGCCTCCCTTACCGGGGTCGATGGTAGCTACGCCATTCGCGATTTTCCAGCCAGGTTCGCCCCCCTGGTCTGAGGTCCATTTTGACAGGTCGCTACCGTCAAACAGGATGATGGCATCCGATGGTGGTTGTCCCGGCGTTTTTCCGGGTTTCACGATAGCCGGTTCCGGATACCACCACTCCGTACTTTCCGGCGCCCAATCCTGTGCCTGCATAGTAACAACGGCAAAGAGGGCTAATGACAGGAAATAAATTTTTTTCATAGGAAAACTTTTAAATGATAATTTCAGGCAAATGTAGTCAAAGGATTTTACGTACGCAAACGTTCGACCATTGAAAGGGCTGACCTGAATTTTCGGTTCATTCTTTTTTTGAGGCGCTATGAATGTTGCGCCGCCCTTTGTCATTCATTCGCCATTCCCCCCTTGCGGCCTGCGGATGAAGCGGCCGTCCCCTTTCTCAAACCGCTCTGTATCAGACCGCCATTATATACGCCGGCGTATATGCACTATATACGCCGGCGTATATGCACTATATACGCCGGCGTATATGCACTATATACGTCGGCGTATATGCATTATATACGTCGGCGTACATGCATTATGTATGTCGCCATACATGCATTATGTATGCCGCCATACATGCATTATGTATGTCGCCATACATGCATTATGTATGTCGCCATACATGCATTATGTATGTCGCCATACATGCATTAGGAAGGTGGCTTCCGGGTTCTTCAATCATTGATCCGGTAGAAAGGAGACAGTGCGCCTCTCATTTTCTTCATGGCTCTTGTGATCTGTGTACGCACCGTATTGATGGTGACGTTTAATTTCACGGCGACTTCTTCGTAGGACAATCCGTCCATCATGTGGAGGACAAAGACCTCGCGACACTGTTGCGGCAACGTCTGAATAGCTTTTTCGATGAGTTCGCACATCTCCTTTTCAAGCATACAGGTCAGCGGCGTATCAGCGCCTTCCGGGTTCAACAGGTCAAGGTATTTCAGTTGATATTGTACCTTTTCGCGGTATCGCTCCTCCACCTCCGCATGTTTCAGGTAGTTGACCGCTTCGTGATGCACAGCCGATACGATATAGGATTCCATGGATACCCGGACAGGCAACTGTTCGCGTCTTTCCCATATCCGGACAAACAGGTTACACACAATCTCTTCCGCATCCAACCGGTTCCCGATGAGATGCTCCGCATAAATACACAAACGCTTGTAAAAGGAACGGAAGAGCCGTTCATATTCGCCGGTGTCGCCTTGTCGTATCCGTTCGGCTGAAACAGGTAGATTCAGTTCGTTAGCTTGCATGGATGAACGGCGCCGATGCCGGAATAAGGATTATGGACTGTGAAACCGGGACTCCCGACCGCAAAACAACGCCCATCGAATAGTAGTGGTATGGCGCTTTTTGATTGATTTTTAAGTATATTACGCGCGCGACACTGCCCTGCGAATCTCTCTCTCTCTCTCTCTCTCTCTCTCTCTCTCTCTCTAAGAAAATAGTGGGATTAACCAACAGAAATCTGTTAATTAACAGGAAAGAACCTCTTGTATATATTGCCTTTGTCATAACGAGAGTGCATTGATCAAAATTCAGTTCAGCGCAACAAAGATACATGGAATTTCTCTAAATAAAAAAATCCTCTGTATACGGGCGCATTTCAAATTCTCACGCGAGCTTCACACCGGACGCACGGTTATCATCCGACTCCTTTCTCCTCTCTGTTAGACAGGAGTGGTAGCCTGCACCCTGCCCCTTGTGTCCTTTCATCTTTTGATCGTTTGAACGGCATCCGATAAATTCGTACTTTTGCGCATCTGAATAATAAATGAACACGGAAGAAGTATATTTGGAACAATTGAATGACAGCCAGCGCGAGGCTGTCATGTATTGCGACGGGCCGGCGCTGGTGGTAGCCGGCGCCGGTTCGGGGAAGACGCGCGTACTGACCTGCAAGATAGCCTACCTGTTGCGTCAGGGATATTCGCCGTACGGTATCCTGGCGCTTACGTTCACCAACAAGGCTGCCCGCGAAATGAAAAGCCGCATCGCCGCCCTGACGGACGAGAGCATGGCCCAACGTCTGTGGATGGGGACGTTTCACTCGATATTCTACCGGATTCTGCGTTTTGAGGCCGAGCAGATCGGTTTCCCGCCCGACTTCACCATTTATGACTCGGCCGACAGCAAAAGCCTGATCCGCATCATCCTCAAAGAAATGCAATTAGACGAGAAAGTATATCGTCCCGCCCTGATCCAGAGCCGCCTCTCCAACGCCAAGAATGCCCTGATCACAAGCCGTTCCTACGAGCAGAACCGCGAAATGGTGGAACATGACATGCGGGCGCAGATTCCGCTTTTCCGCGAAATCTACAAGCGTTACCAGGCACGCTGTTTCCAGGCCGGGGCGATGGACTTTGACGAACTGCTGCTACAGACCAACATCCTGCTCCGCGACCATCCGGAGACGCTGCTCAAGTATCAGGAGATGTTCCGTTATGTGCTGGTTGACGAATACCAGGACACCAATTTTGCCCAGCACCTGATTGTCACACGCCTGTGCGAGCGTCACCACAGGATTTGCGTTGTCGGCGACGATGCGCAGAGCATTTATTCCTTCCGGGGCGCGAACATCGACAACATGCTCCGTTTCAAGGATCATTATCCCGATTTCCGGATATTCAAGCTGGAGCGGAACTACCGTTCGACCCAGAACATCGTCAATGCGGCCAACAGCCTGATCGGCAAAAACAGGGAACAGATACCCAAAACGGTCTATTCCGAAAACGAACCGGGCAGCAAGATACGCATCCTTGCCTCCTATTCCGATTATGAAGAGGGCTACCTGGTCGCCTCGCAGATCGCGGAGTTGCGTATGAGGGAACATGCCCGCTATGCCGATTTTGCCATACTGTACCGCACCAATGCCCAGTCGCGCGTGATGGAGGAAGCGCTCCGGAAGCGGAACATCGCCTACCGGGTTTACGGTTCGCAGTCGTTTTACCAGCGAAAGGAAATCAGGGATATCATCGCCTATTTCCGCGTGACGGTCAACCCGCACGACGGGGAAGCCCTGCGCCGCATCATCAACTTCCCCGCCCGCGGGATTGGGGAAACGACGGTAAACAAGCTGTTGGCGGCCGCTGCGGCACACCAGGTCAGCCTGTGGACGGTGTTGAGCGCCCCGGCGGAATACGCCGTAGCCCTCAGCGAGGGAACTATCCGCAGGCTTAGGAGTTTCCACGCCATGATGGAGGAGCTGATGAAGGAAAACCGGCAGTTGTCTGCGGATGAAATCGCGGAACTGCTGGTGAAGCGGAGCGGAATGGCCGCAGCGTTTTTCCAGGACCGGACGGTCGAAAACATCAGCCGACAGGAAAACCTGCAGGAACTGCTGAACGCCATTGCCGAATTCTGTGCCACCCGGCGGGAGGAAACCGGGGAAGAGACGTCGCTAACCGATTTCCTGATGGAAGTGTCGCTCATCACCGACCAGGATACCGGCCGGGAGGATCGCGAGGCCGACCAGGTCACGTTGATGACCGTACATGCGGCCAAGGGTCTTGAATTTGACAACGTCTTCGTTACCGGGATGGAAGAAAACCTGTTTCCATCGGCCATGGCGAAAGACAGCCCTCATGCCGTCGAAGAGGAACGGCGGCTGTTTTACGTTGCCATCACCCGCGCCAGGAAACACTGTACCGTCTCGTATGCCCGGAACCGTTTCCGTAACGGGGAAAACACGGCGTGCAGGCCCAGTCATTTTCTCAATGACATGGACCCCCGCTACGTTGACCGGCAGGAGGAGCAGCCGAACCGGCAGGCCGGGGCCGCACAGCCGGGCCGGACGTTTGCCTCTTCCCCTGTTTCCTCCTTTACGCGGGATGTCCGGCCGGCCCCGTCCCTGACGAAATTGGAGGTCTCCAGGCCGGAAGCCGGCGAACAGGGCGGCATCCCGGGCGGGTTCCAGGTGGGGGACATCGTGCGTCACGAGCGTTTCGGCCGGGGCCGGATACTCTCCCTGGAAGGCGGCGGGAGCAATGCCCGGGCGTCCATTTCGTTTGAACACTCCGGGACAAAAAGCCTGCTCCTCAAATATGCGAAAGTGACAATATTAAAGGAATAGCGCATGATGGAGGTGGATTCGATACCCTCACCCTGCTATGTGATGGAAGAACAGCGCCTGCGCGACAACCTCGCCCTGATGGAGGCGGTGAAGGAAGATGCCGGCGTGGAAATGATCCTGGCATTGAAAGCCTTTGCCATGTGGAAAGCGTTTCCCCTCATCCGCGAACGAATCCCGTACGCCACGGCCAGTTCCGTTCACGAAGCCCGCCTGGTGTTTGAAGAGATGGGCACGCCGGCACACACGTATGCCCCGGCCTATACGGAGGCAGCATTCCCGATCCTGTTGAAATACAGCAGTCATATCACCTTCAATTCCTTGTCGCAATACGAGCGTTTCCGGCCGATGATACAGGCCGCCGGCCGCCGTGTCTCGTGCGGGCTGCGCATCAATCCCGAATATTCGACGGTCGAGACGGCGCTGTATGACCCCTGCGCCCCCGGTTCGCGCTTAGGCATCGTCCGCGAATCGCTGGGCAACACGTTGCCGGACGGCATAGAAGGACTTCATTTCCACACGCTCTGCGAATCGACTTCCTATGCGCTGGAACAGACGCTCCACGCCGTCGAAACACGTTTCGGCGTCTTCCTCCCCCAAATCCGCTGGCTGAACATGGGCGGTGGCCACCTGATGACGCGCAAGGGATATGACACGGCACACCTGATCGCACTGTTGCGCTCGTTCCGGGCCAGGTATCCGCATCTGCAAGTAATTCTCGAGCCGGGGAGCGCCTTCACGTGGCAGACGGGGTTCCTGTTGACCACGGTAGTGGATATTGTGGAAAACAGGGGGATACGGACGGCCATCATCGACGCCTCGTTTTCGTGCCACATGCCCGACTGTCTGGAAATGCCGTACCGTCCCGTGATTCGCGGCGCACTGGAAGCCACGGCCGGCAAACCTACCTACCGCATCGGCGGATGTAGCTGCCTGAGCGGTGATTACATGGGCGACTGGTCTTTCCAACAGCCGCTGAAAGTGGGCGATAAATTGATATTTGAAGACATGATTCATTACACGGTCGTTAAAACGACGATGTTCAACGGTATTCCGCACCCGTCCATCGCCTTGCGGACGGCAACCGGCAATCTCGAAATCTTCCGAACCTTCCGGTACGAGGATTACAAGCAACGGATGGATTGAATTCATTTGTACCGGGAGCATACAAAAGCTGTAACACCCATTCATCCTTCATTCCCGCAGGCCTTCCCCCTCTTTTACATGCGTCGCCTCTTTCCCGGGGACGCGGCGCGGCAAACCCTATAATGAAATCCGACATGTCGGAAAGTCTCTTGAATCATTCAAAATGAGATCCGACGCGTCGGAAAGTTTCTCAAAACATTTGAAGGGAACCCTCGCGGTTGCAGTTGCCCTCATCCCCCGTCAACTAAAGCAAACGGCAAAAACTGACGGGGGCGGGCGTCGTGGAAATTAGCCTCCCGAGCTTCACTTACCCAGCCAAGCGCACGAAGCCTTGATTTTTGGTTCTTTTTACCAAGAAAAAGAACACTCCCCGTTCTTATTTCCAGTCGCCGCTTTCCTGGATGAGCTGCACCAATTGTTGTACGGCCTCTTGTTCGGGGATGTTCCGGAGCCGGCATTCCCGGCCCTTGTACAGGTTGACGCGCTCCCGTCCGGCGCCGACATAGCCGTAATCGGCGTCGGCCATTTCGCCCGGGCCGTTGACGATGCAGCCCATAACGGCAATCTTTAACCCTTTCAGGTGGGAAGTGGCGGCCTTGACACGGGCGAGGGTCGTTTGCAGGTCATAGCGCGTCCGGCCGCAACCGGGACAGGAGATGTATTCCGTCTTGCTGACCCGCAGCCGGACGGCTTGCAGGATGCTGAACAGGTAACTGTCCGTGAGGCCGGGATCGAGGTCTGTGTGGCTTAGCATAAGGCCGTTGCCGATGCCGTCGAGCAGCAGGGCGCCGAAATCGACCGCCGCCTGCAATTGAAGCGTTTCCCGGTCCGGTTCCCGGTAACGGCGGCGCAGGATCAGCGGCGTGTCGCAATGCGCCTGCCGCAGGCGGCAAACCAGTGCACGCGCCTCGTTGAGGTAATCCGGATGGCGTCCGTCCCAGACGATAACGGCAGACGGGTCCTGCCCAAGCAGCCGTATCCCCTCGTTGTCCGGGGCGTGGCCGCTGCACTCGACAAATTTCAGGGCCGCGCTACACCGGGACAGCCTGTCCATCTCGCCCGCGCGGAAATACGGATACGTCCCCGGCTGACCTTCCCAGCTGTCCACGTCCACAATCCGCGGCGTTTCGCCGGCTCCGCCAACGCTGCCCACCCGGTTAGCCCCGAGGTAGATGAAGTCCGGGCGGTTGGCAGGGTCGATCGAGCCGGTGCGCAGGCTGTGGTCGGAGATAACCACCGGCACACCCGTGCCGCCGATGCTTCCGGCAGCGTGGGTAGCGCGGGCAAAACCGGGCCGGCGCATGGCCGGAGCCGCTATGGGCGCATGGCCTTCACGCTGCCCGATGTAACGGGTCAGTTTGCGGGCGACGGGGATTTCCGCTTCGGGCGGCTCGCTCAGCGACACGCGGAGGGTATCGCCCAGGCCGTCGGCCAGCAGCGAACCGATTCCCACGGCGCTCCGGATACGGCCATCTTCCCCGTCGCCGGCCTCCGTCACGCCCAGGTGCAGCGGGTAGTGCATCTCCTCCGCCTCCATCGTCCCTGCCAGCAGGCGCACGGTCTGCACCATCATCACCGTATTGGACGCCTTGATGGAAAGGACGACCTCCGGGAAACGTTCCTCCCGGCAGATGCGCAGGTACTCCATGCACGAGGCAACCATGCCTTCCGGCGTATCCCCGTAGCGGCTCAGGATACGGTCGGAGAGCGATCCGTGGTTGACGCCGAGCCGGATCGCCGTGCCGTAGCTTTTGCACCGTTCGAGCAGGGGGACGAACCGTTCGCGGATTTTCCGCAGTTCAGCCGCGTAGCTTGCTTCGGTGTAAACGATGGGCTTGAAGGATTTGGCCCCGTCAACGTAATTACCGGGATTGATACGCACCTTTTCCACGTTGGCGGCGGCGATCCCGGCGGCTTGCGGGTTGAAATGGATGTCCGCCACCAAGGGCGTGTGGTAGCCCTGCGCACGCAAGGCCGCGCGGATGACGCCCAATTGATGGGCTTCGCGCTCGCCCTGTGCCGTGAAACGGACATACTCGGCGCCGGCTTCAATCATCCGGACGGCCTGCCCTACGGCGGCTTCCGTGTCCATGGTGGAGACGGAGGCCATCGACTGGATACGCACCGGATAGTCACCGCCCAGCGGCGTGTTTCCTATCCGGACAACCGACGAAGGACGGCGCTGGTAACGGAGCATCATAGGGGAATTGAGAATGGAGAATTGAGAATTGAGAATGGAGAATTAAGAATGGGGAATGGGGAATGGAGGGTGACGCGACGCAAAGGCAAAGCATCCGGCAGGGCCGAAACAGTCTCATTCTTCATTCTTCATTTTCCATTGGAAGGTCACGTCGGCGAACGCTTCGTTGGCTTCCGTCACTTTTTTCTTCAGGGATTCCCTGTGAGCGAGCAGCCGCTGCCGGAGCGGTTCGTCGCCGAGCGAGAGGATTTGGGCGGACAGGATGGCGGCGTTCAGTGCGCCGTTGATGCCCACCGTGGCTACGGGAATCCCGGGTGGCATCTGCACGATGGACAGCAGGGCGTCCATGCCGTCCAGCGAGGCCTTCACCGGCACGCCGATGACGGGCAGCGTGGTCAGCGAGGCAATGACGCCGCACAGGTGTGCCGCCATGCCCGCTGCGGCGATAATGACCTTGAGGCCGCGTGCCTGTGCGCCTTTCGCAAACTGTGCCACGGCTTCGGGCGTGCGGTGTGCCGACAGGGCGTTTATTTCAAACGGGATGGCCATCTCGTCCAGGAACCGGGCGGCTTTTTCCATTACCGGCCAGTCGGACGCGCTGCCCATGATGATGCTTACGGAAGGCGTCATGCGGCTACCCGATTAACTGTTGATAGGCTTCGGCGGAAAGCAAGGCGTCCAGCTCGGACGCATCGGAGGGTTGGATCCGGATGAGCCAGCCGGCTTCGTAGGGGCTGGTGTTGACCAGTTCGGGTTGCTCCTCCAATTCGCGGTTGACCTC